>CAYSJG010000024.1:0-9751 GCA_964431295.1 uncultured Sangeribacter sp.
GATCTGTTCGAAAGTGGGGTTGATGACCCACTGTCCGTCCACACGTGCAATGCGCACCTCCGAGATGGGTCCGTTGAAGGGTATGTCGGAGCAGGCGAGTGCGGCAGATGCGGCAATGCCGGCGAGCGCGTCGGGAGCATCGTTCTCATCTGCCGAATAGAGAGTGACATTGACAAAAGTCTCTGCATGATAATTTTCCGGGAAGAGCGGACGGAGGACACGGTCTACAAGCCGTGAGGTGAGGATTTCGTAGTCGCTGGAGCGTCCTTCTCTCTTGAGGAAGCCGCCGGGGTATCGTCCGGCCGCGGAGTACTTCTCTTTGTATTCGACTGTCAGGGGCATGAAGTCAACCCCTTCATTGGCCTCTGCGGCCGAGCATACTGTGGCGAGGAGCATGGTGTTGCCCATGCGGACCTCTACAGCGCCATCAGCCTGCTTGGCGAGCTTGCCGGTCTCGATGGTAATCTGACGGCCGTCTCCCAGGTCAATGGTCTTTTTCACTGTTTTAAGCATAAAAATCTTTATTGTTTTTCTTCGTTGGTTGCTGTTGCGGCTGTTACTCACGGCTTGACAGACGCAAATCTTTGCAAAGTTAGTGATTTATTTCGGTTTAATTGACTAACTTTGCAGTAATTTTATGCCATGCAAGCATAATTTCACCAAATTTGAGTAATAAGTCATGAAAAAGTTCAAATATATCTCATCGTGTGCGGTTTTGCTGCTTGCCGGTCTCTCCTCTTGCGGCAATCCATCGTTTAAAATAGAGGGAGAGATCGAGGGGGCCGACGGAGGCTCCGTAGTGCTTCAGAAATCCGACTGGTCCGGGTATTGGATAGATATGGATTCTACCCGGCTGTCCGGCTCGGGCCACTTCTCCATGAAGTCTCCGGCTCCCGATGCTCCGCAGATATACCGCCTTGTCTATGACGGCAGATACGTCTATTTCCCCGTGGACTCTGTCGAGAAGATCACTTTGTCGGCCAAGGCTTCGGATTTTGACAGGCAGTTTACACTTGCCGGGAGCGAGCAGGCCGAGCTGCTCGAGCGTCTGGAGAAGGCGATCATCGCCTATGCTCCTTATGCGTCAGTGGCGGACTCGGCAGAAGCTTTCAAGCGCAGGATTTACACTAATTTTCTTCAGGACTCCCGCGGATCCGTGGTGGGCTACTATGCGCTCACCAAGACGGTGGGGGGCAAGCCGCTCTTCGGCGAGTCTTCGGATTATAAATATTTTGCGGCCGTGGCCACAGGTTTCAGGCAATATCGTCCGGATGATCCCCGGACTGCGATGCTGGAGAAGGCGGCCAATGACCTTCGCCGCAAGCATAATTCCGACAAAGGGAAGAAGACAGTGCTCAACGCTCAGCAAATAAATCTTATAGAGATAAGCCTTCCGGATGCCGACGGCACTCCGGTGTCGCTGTCCGGCATCGCCGGCGGACGTCCGTTGCTGCTGATGTTTGCCGCCCTGACAGATGATGTCACTCCGGCCATCAATGCAAAATTGCGTACAGGGTTTGACACCGGCCGTTACGGAGTGTATCAGGTGGGGATGGACGATGATCAGCTTGCGTGGCGTACGTCGGCCAAGAATCTCCCGTGGATCACAGTATATGGCGGCAGACCGGCTGATGCGCGCGAACTTGCCATGAAATATCAGATAAGCGAATTGCCTACATACTTCATTATAGATGCCGGCGGCAATCTGACAGACCGTGCGGCTACACTTGATGAAGCGCTGTCAAAGCTGCGCTGAAAGTGGAGAGCGGAAGCGAGCTTCCGTAACAGTTGCAAAAAATTGCGGAGATTGTAGATTGGGAGAGTAGGATTGCGGAGATTGTAGATTGGGAGAGTAGGATTTCGGAGATTGTAGATTGGAGGGTTATCTTTTGTATTTGGCGCACTTGGGAGAGTATGCCAAGGCGACGATATGCCCCTCTGAGCGGTATGAATAAAGCTGCATGGCGATTGTCTCGCCGTCCGGCGTGAGAATCTCCGCGAGCCCGAACGGGTCGGCCTCTGCCGGTGTCAGCGGCGCGGGAGAGTCACAGATTACTGGCAGTTTTCTGATAATTATCGCGGCACGGAAGTCAAGTCCGGGTATGAGTGCGGCCTTATACAGAGCCTCTTTGCAGGTCCAGGCGAGTATATTGGCTTCCACGCTGTCCTGCTCCACCAGATTGAGCTCTTCGGGAGCGAGAAATCGCTCCCGTATGCGCATCACCTGCTCCCGGTCCTGCTTCTCGCAGTCTATGCCCATAGCGGCGCGCGGGGAGAATGCGAGCATGTCCGCCTCCGGAGTGGGCGGTAATTGGGCGATGCAGAGGAAGTGACCTGTATGGCTCACGCTGATGCGCTGCGGCATGTCGTCAAGGAGCGGCGCACCCGTGGGGGAATGCTCGATTACGCGGTAGCGGTCGCCGCCATTTTCAGCAAATACCTGGAGCGCCATGGCTTTCCATACCTTTGACGAGAGGTCGGTGCCTCCGCTTATCTCTTCGATTCTCACTCCCGCGGGAGTGTCATGTTTCCAATATACCAATTCTTTATCCATAGGTGTCAGTCGCGTGGAGATTCTTTAGGCCCTGACATTTTAAGGGACGCGCTCTTGGAAGGTCGGGTCTTCTCTTCTTGCTGTCCGTCGGTGTGACTTGAGTCGAGGGTCACCTTGACCTTGACGATGCGGTGTCTCTCCATTTTGATGGCCTGCAGACGGCATGGCCCGCATTGGAGCGCCTCTCCCGGCGTGGGGAAATCGCCCTTGAGCTCCAGGAGCAGTCCGGCGAGTGTCTCAGCCTGTTCGGTCTCGGGGAGCATTGACTCTTCAAGGTCGAGCGCCCGGCAGAAGTCAGATATGGATATTTTGGCTTCGAAGATATATGTGTCGGGCGCTATGCGCCGGTAGAGCGACGACTTGTCGTCATATTCATCATCGATCTCTCCTACAATCTCTTCTATTATATCCTCGAGGGTGACAATGCCGGATGTGCCTCCGTATTCGTCGACGACTACGGCGATATGTATCCTTTTGCGCCGGAAGTCTTCGAGAAGGTCGTCGATCATGCGCGATTCAGGCACGAAGAAGGCAGGGCGGAGCAAAGTCTGCCAGCGGAAAGTGTCATCACGCTTGCCGATATATGGCAGGAGATCCTTTGCATATAGTATGCCTCGGATGGTATCCTGCGAGGTGTCGTAGACCGGTATGCGGCTGTATCCGGAGTCGAGTACCGTCTTCATGGCTTCAGTCCATGTGGCATGGTATTCGAGGTCGGTGACATCCACACGCGATATCATGATCTCGCTGGCCGTCTTTTCGCCGAATGAGAGTATCCCCTCGAGCATCTCCTTCTCCTTCCCCTCCTGCAGGTCGGATATCTCCAGCGCTTTCTCGAGGTCGTCGGTAGAGATGTCGGTCTCCTTTTTTACTATGATGCGGTGCATCATGGCGGTGCTGCGCGTCATGAGGCGTGCCAGGGGCGCGGTGGCGTTGTAGAGCAGCATGACTCCCCCTGATGTCCGTCTTACCCAGTCGAGAGTGCGGCTGCGCGCCACGAGCTTGGGAAATATCTCGCCGAAGAGCAGCAGCAGGAATGTCAGGAAGACAGTCTGCAGGAGAAAATTGACGGTGCTCGAATAGAATGATACAGTCTGATTGATGGCGAATGTGAGTAGCACCACCATCGTGATGTTGACAAGATTATTGGATATTAGGATGGTGGCAAGCAGCTGTTCGCTGTTGGTGAGCAGCCTCAGGATGCGTCTCGATTCCGGTGTGTCCTCCTCCTCGATGTCATCGATCTGCGAGGGTGTTAGTCCGAAGAAAGCTATTTCGCTGCCTGATACAAATGCTGACAGCGCCAGACAGCATAATGCTATGAAGACAACAATGCCCCAGGCTATCCAGCTGATGTCTGTAGGAGTGTGCAGCTCAATGGCTTGTCTGGCCGTGTCTGCAAGATGTGTGCTTGATGTTATTAATGATAATGCCGGATTGGCCGGCAAAGGGTCTATGTCCATTTAAGAACCTGCTATTGGTTACGGAGAGCAAATTTAATAATTTTACTGCAGATGTGCAACCTATACCTGCACTATCTCATGCTTTCGGACATACCATAGCCATCCTTCGACCTCAGTGAAGAGTCCTGTGCGCCTCAGCATATCCATATATGCGCTGACCTGTCGGCGGTGTGCCGCGATGTTCTTCATGTCTCCGGTCTTGTAGTCCACGACAATCGCGCGTCCCTCCTCTGTGACCATGACTCTGTCGGGGCGGCGCAGCCCTCGCTCGCGATGCATCACCGGTCGCTCCGTCATCACGCGGCATGAACCGTCAAACCAGCATGTGTGGCGTGTGGTCTCAAGATCATGAGCCAGCTGCCGCTCCATCTCTTCGGCCTGAGGGGTGAGCAGCAGACCGCGTATGCGGAGATGCTCTATCGCTCTGTGGAGGTCATCGTAGGTGATCACACGTTCAAGGATGCTGTGGATGAGATTCCCTTCCGAGCGCGGGTCGGCCGTGTCTTCATCGTCAGGCTTGGGAGGTGTGGGTCCATCCTCCACATATTGGAGCATCGGCTGGTCGGCGTTGACGTAATATCCTTTGATATTCTCCGTGAGTGTCTCTGTCTCCTGTCCGGAGGCCTCTTTGTCATTGGTGCGGTCGCGATATCGGCGGGCTATCTCCTCGTCTGTGGGAGGAGTGCCGTATGCGACATAATTCCCTTCGCTGATTGTGACCTCCGCCGGGTCGATGAATAGGTGCCGCTCATCCTGATCAAGTGATGCCGCAAATTGGTCGAGGTGTCGCAGATATTCAGTCAGACAGGCGTTGACGTCTTTAGGCGTCTCCTTGGGAGCGTCCCCCTCCTTGGCCTTTTTGCCGGAGGCTTTCTCGGGTTCCATTACCTTATTATGCAGTATATAAAGTTCGGAGACCGGTCTGGTCATGGCGACGTAGGTCCTGTTGAGATTGTCGGCGAGGGTGAGATTGACCTCCTCCAGCCATTGGGGTGCGAAGGGCCCGGGCGGGAGCGGCATGGAATCATGGTCAAGGCCGAAAGGCTCGAGGAGCGTATCCTTGAGCATGACGGGCACACGCTGCGGCAACATCTCTTTGTAGGGGAAATTGTCCGGTATTTCCACCCATGCCCAGTCTCCCCCTTTAGGTTTGAAGGCTTTGGTGAGGTCGGGCAGTATGACACACTCGAATTCGAGTCCCTTGGCCTTGTGTATGGTCATGATATTGATGGCATCGCTGTTTTCGGGCGATGAGATGGAGATGGTCTTGCCGACTTTCTCCCACCAGTCGAGAAATGATGTGATGTCGGCGCAATATCTGCGGCAGTAGTCGATGACGGCGTCCTGGAGAGCGGCGAGGAATGGAGTATCGGAACTTTTGCCGGACTGCATCTTGTCGGCGTGCACATATTTGTCGATAATGGCTTCCACGATGGCGGGGAGCGTGGTGGACTGCATCTTGGCGATCATGTCGGTGAGTGACTCCCGCTGGTCATTTTCGAGCATGAATTCGGCGAGTGTCTCTCCGAGTGGCAGTCCGGCGCGTGACTGTGCATAATTGACGAATCGGTTGAAGCGCGACATCTTGGCGGGCTTGTCGTCATGAACAGCGCCGTCACGTGGAGGGACATATACCCCCTCTGCAATCAGCCTGAGTGCGGAGATGACGGTGTTGACAGCGTTGTTGTTCTGTAGCTCGAGCGACTGGTCGCTGACAAAGCGTATCTTCTCCTGCTGCTCCGGTAGGGTGAGATTGTATGCTATGAGAGCTTCGATGACGGACTTGCCGGTGTCGTTGGTGTTGCAGAGCACGGCGATATCCTTCTGACGGTATCCTCGGCGCATCATGTCGCTGATCATGGGTCCGATCACCTCGACTCCGGCTTTATTCTTCTCTTCGTTGCAGGTGGATGCCTTGTCTGCGGACTCTTTGTCTGAGGATACATTGCCTATGGGCCCGGCATCGGAGACAGCGTCGGCCGCGCTCTCGTCCTGCGGTTGTGTCTGTCGGTCGTAGAGTGATTTCTGATATTCAAAAGTGGACCAGCAGACGTATCCTCTGTCGGGATTGTTTTTAGTTCTCTTGGGCTGTTGTACCGCGCCGGCATACAGATTGTCGAGACGGGAGTCGAATGTGTCGTGTATGCAGCGGAAGAAGAAATTGTTGAAGCGGACGATCCTCGGGTCCGAGCGCCAGTTGGCGTTTTCTTCCACTTTGTCGCCACGTATGCGTATATGGTTATGGTCGAATGCCTGTGGGACATGGCGTGTGATGATGGATGCGTCGGCGTTGCGGAATCTGTAGATGCTCTGCTTGGCATCTCCGATTATGAGATTGTCGTAGCCGGTGCCGATGCTTTCCTGGAGCAGCGGTCTGAAGTTTTCCCACTGCATGGATGATGTGTCCTGAAATTCGTCGATGAAGAAGTGTCTGAGTCGCGTGCCGAGTCGCTCGTAAATGAATGGAACATCGTCGTCTGCGATGACTCTTCTCAGGAGCGTATTGGTGTCAGCGAGCACCATTGTGTTTCCCTCTTCAAGTATCTGTCGGACATTGTTGCGGAATGTGGCGAGGAGTGCGAGTTGCGGCAGAAGTTCCCGTATGGGAGCCCAGGTGGTCCAATGTGGCTGTGCAAATGATTCGAGCCAGATTGTATATGCGTCGCTGACAGCGTCATAGAGTTCACGGATTTCGTTTTTGTCAGCTTCCGTGAGCGCTGCGCTGCCCTGCTTGTTGAGTGGAGATTTTTTAGGAGTGAGTATCTCCCAGTCGCAAGGAGCTGTAGGGTCGGCATCTTCTGCGAGTATTCTGGCGAGTCTGGGTATGGCCTTGTCTCTGGCGATGGAGAGTAGCGAGGCGGGCCTCAGCCGGCGGTATGCTCTGCTGAGTCGCAGTGCGGCCTTGCGCAGCGCAGCGTATCTTGATTCAATCAGCGGGATGAAGTGAAGATCGATATCATGGATGGCGGTGCGCAGGTCACGGGAGGCGTTGAAATAATCGTCGATGGTCTTTTCCGCATCTTTGAATGTCTCCGAGCTGAGCTGGCGGGCGATTTTGAGGAGTGTCTGGTAGAGTGTCTCGCTGGAGAATCGGGAAGTGGAGCGTTTTTGCATGAGATTGACGTTGCGTCCCTCGCCGCGTGCGCGGTTGACGGCATCGTCGAGCCAGTGGAGTGTCTTGGTGTCTAGCCTGTTGGACTGCATGCAGTCGATGGTGGTGTCGACTCCGAGCTTATTGATATATTCCGAGTCGATTTCAAGATTGTATGTCTCCGGGAGCTCAGCTTCGTATGCGAATGTGCGGAGCACAGTCTGAAAGAAGGCGTCGATAGTGGAGACGTTGAAGTCGGAATAGTTGAGCAGCAGATATTTGAGAGCGGCTTTGCATCGCTGTGCTATCTGCAGTCGTGTGGCTCCGAATTCAGTCATGAAGTCCTGCAGATAGTCGGTTTTCTCTTCCGGTGTATCGGTGAGAGAGAGGTCAAACAGCTTGGAGATGATGCGCTGCTTCATCTCGTTGGTGGCCTTGTTGGTGAATGTGACGGCGAGTATATGCGGCAGTGCGTCTTCGAGTTCCTCCATAGTGCGCAGGCGTGGCGCTTGTCCCGGCAAGTCAGTGACGATGAGCTGCCGTATGAAAGTTTTGGTAAGTGTATATGTCTTGCCGGAGCCGGCGGATGCGCGTTGGAGTGTAAGCATATCTACCCTTTGATTTTGGTGTATCCGAGTGTGGGGAGTAATTTTCTGAGTTCGGCGAGTCTGTTGCCTTGGAGAAGTATCTCTCCGCCTCTTGCGGAACCTCCGCATCCGAGTTTTTTCTTCAGTGTGGAGGCGAGTGTGTCCGCCCGTTCGAGCGCATCGGGGTCCTCGTGGTCAAATCCGGTGATGATGGTGGCGGGTTTGCCGGCTCTCCCTTTCTTTTCGTAGAAGAGGGTGAGGGTAGGGGTCTTCATGCCGGCTGTGTTGTCGTGGTCGTTGTGAGTCTGTCGGGTGATGGCCTTGTCCTGTTTGGGTGTGATGTGTTCCGAGGCCTCGTCTTTGTCAGCGTCTATGTCGGCCGGTGATGTCAGTCCGGCGAGAATATCTTTCCAGTCTGTCATTGCTATCGGGATGTTTTATTTCGCGGGTGTGCGGATTTGTATGCTTTTTTGATGTCCTCAATGGAGAGGTGGGTGTATATCTGTGTGGTGGCCACGGATGCGTGTCCGAGCATCTCTCTTACGCTGTCGAGGTCAGCTCCGCCGTTGAGCATGGCAGTGGCGAAAGAGTGGCGTAGTGTGTGTGGCGATTTGCGGTCGGTGGCGGTGCCGGCGAGCAGTCTTCTGACGATGACCTCGAGTGTGCTTGCCGACATGGGTCCTCTGGTAGTGACGAGTATGTGGGCGGGTTTGGCGAGGTGCGGCCATTTGCCGTCGCGCAGCCGCTGCCATCTGAGCAATTCCTCTGTGAGTTCGTCGGCGAGCGGTATGATTCTCTGCTTTCGTCCTTTGCCTAATATGCGAAGTTCGCGCCTCCGGGGTGAGAAGTCGTCGTCGGTGAGCGCTATGGCTTCGGCGCGGCGTATTCCGGTGGCGTAGAGCAGATGCAGGATAAGATGATCTCTTGCTGTGGTCCAGTCTTCTGCGTCGGGTGACAGTGTATTCTTTTCCGCATTCTCTACTGTATCCTCTTCCGCATATACCTCTCGGCTGCCTTCCCTGTCATCTGCCCCGTTCTCTTCCCCGCGATATCTTATGTTGTCTGCCCTGTCATATGCCCTATCATCTATGGAGTCAGTCGTGTCATGGTTTTTCTGCTCTTCGAGTTTGTCAAGCAACTCTTCGAGCTCATTGGCTCTGACGAAGTGGGGGAGGGGCTTGGGGAGCTTGGCGAGTGTGATGTCGGCGGCGGGATTGGACTTGACGACACCTTGCCTGAGCAGCCAATGGAAGTATGCGCGCAGTGACTGTGTGCGCCGTCGCAGGGAAGCAGGCTTGTCGCCGCGTCGTCCCATGGCTCCGAGCCATGACCTGATGTCGGAGGGAGTGATGTCATCGTATCTGAAAGTCTCCGGCTTTCCGGCGGTGATGAAGTCGGCAAACAGGCGCAGGTCCCTGCCGTAGGCCTCGATGGTCTGAGGGCTGCGGTAAAGCTCAGCGGCGAGATATGTGAGAAATTGCTGAAACAGAGTGTATGTATGCGAAAAAGCCGGTATAAGGATTTTCCGGATGGAAAAATCCTTACACCGATTGATATCTCATGAAAAATGTGGTCGTTGTCGTCGAGTATGTCGCCGCACGCGGCGCATCGACCGATTTACTGCTCTGCCTGACGAAGTTGCTGCACGTAGATGGCCTTCATCATTTTCTTGCGGTTGGTCACACTGGGCTTCTCAAAAGCCTGACGGCCACGCAGCTCTTTTACGATACCGGTTTTCTCGAATTTGCGCTTGAACTTCTTGAGAGCCTTCTCAATGTTCTCGCCTTCTTTTACTTGTACGATTATCATTTTTCTGTATTTCTGTTATTTGTCAAATTTACAGGCCCGCAAATAAGCTTACGGGCGCAACGCGGATGCAAAATTATGCAAACTTCGCGTCATGGCAAAATTTTTCGGTCAAAAAATGAAAAATTTGATAACGCTTCTGCTATTTGCAGCAGTTTTGCTCGTTTTTCTCCTCCACTTAGGGGACGTTCTGTCGCATGGCGGCTTCACCTTCCGGGGATTCGTACCAGCGTGAATACATGAGATAGTT
>CAYSJG010000024.1:9761-11600 GCA_964431295.1 uncultured Sangeribacter sp.
TATGTTCATCTCCTTGGCTTTCTCAGGCTCAACCATCTTGATAAACTTTGCCGGTGCTCCGGCCCACATCTCGTGTGCGCCGATTTTGGTGCGGCTGAGTACAACCGATCCTGCCGCCACGAGGGCTCCCTCTCCGACTTCAGCATCGTCCATGACGATGGCTCCCATGCCGATGAGTGCGTAATCGTGTATTTTGGCACCATGTATGACGACGTTGTGGCCTATGGAGACATCGTTGCCTATTTCGATGGTGGATTTCTGATAGAGCGTATGGAGGACGCTGCCGTCCTGTATGTTGACGCGGTCACCGATGGTAATGGTGTTGACATCACCTCGGAGTACTGTTGAAAACCAGACACTGCACTCAGTGCCCATGGTGACGTCGCCTACTATCACGGCGTTGTCTGCCAGAAAAGTGCCGGCTCCAATTTTGGGAGTGAAGCCTCTTACACTGCGTATTATTGCCATTTTGTCAGTAAAAAGTTTATGTCTCTTAGACCCCATCCCACAAAAAATCCTCTTCGAGTGAATGGAAGTTAAATCCAAACACTCTCTTAGGCTTTTATGGAGGCGCCCTCAGAGGGGTTGTGTCTTCTCTTCAATCCATTTGGCTTCTTCGGGTGTGAGCAGCGGCGTGAGGCGGCGGCGCACTTCGGCGTGATACTCATCTACCCATCTGATCTCTTCGGGTGTCATGATCTCTTTCTGGAAGAGTGACCGGTCGAAGGGGAAGAGCGTCATGGTCTTGAATCCGAGGAAGGGTCCGAATTCCGTGGTCTCTTTCTTTACGGTGACGATGAGGTTTTCGCATCTGATGCCGTATCTGTCGGTGATGTAGATGCCGGGCTCGTTGCTGGTGATCATGCCGGGTTCGAGCGGGGTGGGATTGGCGTTGAGGCGGATGTTCTGCGGTCCTTCGTGGCAGTTGATGAAGAATCCGACTCCGTGTCCGGTGCCGTGATAGTATGCCTTTCCTTCGTTCCAGAGGTCGCGGCGTGCGAGGACATCAAGCTGATGGCCTGTGGTGCCGGCGGGGAACATCTGTCGTGCGATGGCGATATGTCCTTTCATCACGAGCGTGAAGTCGTGTCTTTGCTCTTCAGTGGCGCCTCCGAGGGCTACTGTGCGTGTGATGTCAGTGGTGCCGTAGATATACTGGCCGCCGCTGTCCACCAGCAGCAGACCTTGTCCCACAATCGGAGAGCTGCTCTCCTCCGTGGGTTCGTAGTGTACGATGGCTCCGTGTCCGTTCCATCCGAGAATGGGTGCGAATGACTCGTCGACGCAGCTCTTGTCGGCCATGCGCAAGGCGCGTAGACGCTTGGCGAGCTCCAGTTCGGTGAGCTTCCCTTCGGGATATTCGCGCTCCACCATCATGAAGAATTTTGTCAGCGCCACCCCGTCTTTCTCCATGGCCTTGGCGAGGTTGGCTATCATGGTGTCGTTTTTGACACTCTTCAGACGAGCCACTCCGGCACCTCCGAACACCGGTGTGCATCCGAGTGAATCGTATACACCGCGTGATGTTTTGGCCGGGTCGATGAGCAGGCGGGTAGTTTTGGGAAGTGCGGCGACAAATTTGCAGACATCCTCGTATGGGAGCACTTCGATATGGTATTTGGCGAGATGCGCTTCGACCTCGGGTGTGAGTTTGGCGCTGTCTACGAAGAGAGCGCGGCGGTTGTCGTCAAGATACAGATAGCTGACGAATACGGGCGAGAAGAGTATGTCGCCGGCGGCGCGGAGATTGGTGGCCCATGCGATGTCGTCGAGCGATGACAGGAGCACGGCATTGGCAAGCTCCCCCTTGACCTCTGCCATGATTCTTTCGGCTTTGTG
>CAYSJG010000024.1:11610-14455 GCA_964431295.1 uncultured Sangeribacter sp.
TCCGACGATGGTCTCATCGTGGATGAAGAGCTTGTTGGCGGGACGCTCCGGGCGCTCCGGCCAGATGATGTCGAATGCGTCGAAGTCAGTGGCGAGCTTCACTCCGTTGTCGCCGAGTTCCTGCTCGAGTCTTTGTGCGAATTCGATGGAGAAGGTCATTCCGTCGATGGCGGCGGTCTGTCCGGATGAAGTGTGTTCAGTCACCCAGTCCACAAGGTCTACGGCGTCCGGTCCGTCTTCGGGCATCATTTTGAAGCCGGTGTCCTGCAGCTGTTCTTCAGCCTGCAGGAAGTAGCGTGAGTCTGTCCAGCAGAGAGCCTCTGTGGGGGTGACTACCGCAGTGCCGTTGGTGCCGTTGGTGGACCAAAAGCCTGTGAGCCATTCTCTGCCGCGCCAGTGCTGCGGCGGGTTTTCCGACTGATGCGGGTCGGTGCCTGTGATGATGACTGCGTCGATGCCGCGGGATTTCATGGCCTCGCGCAGACGCTGCAGGTATTCAGGGTTTCTTTTTTTCATGGTCGCATGATTTACTTGGAGTGTAAACGGGCGGTATTGGCCTGATGTTCGCTCCTATTACTTTTTATAGCGCAAATATATATAAAATTGGTGAACTCTCCAAAATGCGCGAATGATCGAATGATCCAATGGATATGGATGATATGCGGAACGCGCTCTAATGCACGAGTCAGGCGGATATGTGCAAATTTTTGACCGAATTGTTCTTTATGTCGAAATAAAGGGCTATATTTGTGGCATAATCAGCCAAAACTATGCGTGACTACGTACTATTCGATAACCGCGACAACTACAGCGACCTGCTGCCGCTGTCATTTACGCGACCACTTTCAGATATTCGTGTCGGTGCGCTGACTTTACGCCGCAAGTGGGAGATGCGTCTTTCCGGCCGGTATCATTATCAGCCTGTGGAGTATCTGACCACTAAATTCGGGCAGGCACCCTCGGAAGTGTTGGATCTGACCTTCATCTGCGGCACTCTGTTGCCGGATGATGACCTGGTGAAGTCGATAGAGTCTCTCAATGTCGGGGAGGCGCTCCGCAAAGGTGAGGAGATTCTCGCCTTCCGTGGCACAAAAGCAGACTTCGACTCCGGATTATGGAGCGATGTGAAGGATTATGCCGGCGATGTGCGTATCGTGAGATTCCCCTACGATGTGTTTCTGAATGCCGAAAGAGAGATCGCGGCGGACTTTCTGCTGATGACGAAAGGTCGCAAAAGCAAACCGTTGTCATCAAGTGTCACCCTTTTAGGCAAGAAAGGCATTAATCCGAAATCCCTCGTGTTTATAGAGGAGGGAGCGGATGTGGAATGCTGTGTGCTCGATGTGCGTGAAGGTCCGGTGTATATAGGCAAGGATGCGACGGTGATGCCCGGTGTGCTCATGCGTGGTCCTGTGGCGATTGATGAGCATGCGGTAGTGAAGATGGGTGCCAAGGTATATGGAGGCACAGCGATCGGTCCATGGTGTAAAGTCGGCGGCGAGATAAGTAATGTCGTATTTTTCGGCTACAGCAACAAGGCTCACGACGGCTATCTTGGGAATGCAGTGATAGGGGAGTGGTGTAATCTCGGAGCGGGTGTGAATTCCTCCAATCTGAAGAATGACTACAGTAAGATCCGTCTGTGGAATTACCGCAAACATTCATTCCTGCGGACGGATCTGCAGTTCTGCGGACTTATAATGGGCGACCACAGCAAAGCGGGCATCAATGTGATGTTCAATACCGCGACTGTGGTCGGTGTGGGCTGCAATGTGTACGGTGCCGGTTTTCCGAGAGTTTTTATCCCGAGTTTCTCGCAAGGTAGCCCGGCGTCGGGACTTGAGGATGTGCCGCTGAAGAAATTTTACGAGATAGCCGAGCGTGTAATGTCGCGTCGCGGTATAACGCTCAGTGAAGGAGACCGTCGGATCTACGAGCGGGTGTATGAAGTGGCGTCCCGCTACAAATAGTGCCGGCGCAGATAGACTCTGAAATTTTAGGGAATGGGCGCTATGTAATTTTTCCTGCATTTTTTTTGCGGAAATATTTGGATATTAGCTTGATATTTAGTAATTTTGCAACGCTTTGGGAGAAGTCCCGGAGCGTTGCTGCTATTATCTGTCTGAGTTTCAGGGGGATAATAGTGGCGGAAAGTGTGTAGAAACAGAAGCAATTATAATATTAACAGAATGCCTACAATTCAGCAATTAGTAAGAAAGGGCCGTGCGGTCCTTAAAGACAAGAGCAAGTCGCCGGCATTGGATTCATGTCCTCAGCGTCGTGGCGTGTGTGTGCGTGTATACACGACGACTCCCAAGAAGCCTAACTCCGCAATGCGTAAGGTGGCTCGTGTGAGACTGACCAACGGCAAGGAAGTGAACTCGTACATCCCCGGTGAGGGCCACAACCTCCAGGAGCACTCCATCGTGATGGTACGCGGCGGTCGTGTCAAGGATCTTCCCGGTGTGCGTTACCACATTGTGCGTGGCACACTCGATACAGCCGGCGTACAGGGCCGTACGCAGCGTCGCTCCAAGTATGGCGCAAAACGTCCCAAGGCAGCTAAGAAATAATCCGTGCTGCAAGCTCTAAATCAAATCTTTTCATCCGTTTTTGATTTATTGGCAGGCTGAAGGTTGAGTAAACCGCCGCAAGAGAGCGGCGAGTTGAAGACATCGGGCGGAAACACACACAACGCAAGCCCCCTCGAAGCAACCAAAAACAAAAACATTATCGTTTTGACTTAAAATGAGAAAAGCAAAGCCTAAGAAAAGGGTTATCCTTCCCGATCCCGTATTCCACGATGTAAGGGTGACCAAATTCGTCAATCACCTCATGTATGACG
>CAYSJG010000025.1:0-5128 GCA_964431295.1 uncultured Sangeribacter sp.
GTCCGGCTCCGACATATCCGTAATCCGCGTCTGCCATCTCTCCGGGTCCGTTGACGATACATCCCATGACTCCGATTTTGAGTCCTTTGAGTCCTTGTGTGGCCTTTTTGACTTGTGCGAGAGTGGTCTGTAGGTCGAATAGGGTCCTGCCGCAGCTTGGGCAGGCGATGTATTCGGTTCTGGACATTCTCAGCCGGCATGCCTGCAGTATGCCGAGTTCAAGTCTGTCGCGCTCCTCTTCTGTGAGTGCCGGCGCGTCGATGTATATGGCGTTGGCGTATCCATTGAGGAGCAATGCTCCGAAGTCGGCGGCGGCTTTCAGTCTGACGAGGTCCGCGTCGGTGTCGTCGTATCTTATGGAGGCTATGGCCTGTGCTTTTCCTCCGGCGGCATAGTATCTTTCGAGCCAGGAAGCAATCTCACCTACGGGATTGTCGTTATGTGACAGTATGAGAATTGCTTTCCGGTCGGGTATGTCGGTGAGTGGTTACGCCGCATTGACAGTCACGGCTTTTTGGTGAGTTTTCTTGAAAAAATCGACTCCGAATGCGAGCGGCCAGGGAGCGTGCGGCAGCGGTCCGTCAGCCGATGCGAGGGAGCGTGTAGGAGTGTCGGATGTGCGCTCCGGCTCTTCCACGTGCGGGTGTCCTTGGCGTGCGGTGATATAGTCTCTGAGAGCGATGGCTACGGGTATTTCCGCTTCGGGAGGCTCGGAAAGTGACACACGGATGGTGTCTCCGATCCCTTCGTTGAGAAGCGTGCCGATGCCGACGGCGCTTTTCACACGTCCATCCTCGCCGTCGCCGGCTTCAGTGACACCGAGATGCAGAGGGAAAGCCATCCCTTCCTGCTGCATGGTCTTTACGAGAAGCCGGACCGTGCGTACCATAACAGCGACATTGCTGGCCTTGACCGATATGACCACATCGGTGAAATTTTCAGTGCGGAAGATTCTGAGAAACTCCATGACCGACTCCACCATCCCTTCCGGCGAGTCTCCATATCGGCTCATAATGCGGTCGGAGAGTGAGCCGTGGTTTACTCCGAGGCGGACAGCGGTCCGATGACTGCGGCAGATGTCGATGAAGGGGAGGAGTGCGTCTCTGATGCGTTGTATCTCCGCGGCATATTCTTCATCGGTGTATGTAAGCTTTTTAAACGTGCGTGCGGCATCTACGAAATTGCCCGGATTGATGCGCACTTTCTGGCAGGTGGCAGCCGCGGCGTAAGCCGCTTTGGGGTTGAAATGCACATCGGCGACAAGGGGAACAGCGCATCCCTTCTCGTCGAGTATTTTTCTGATGTGTGTGAGATTGTCAGCTTCGCGGACACCTTGTGTGGTAAGTCTGACGAGCTCTCCTCCGGCCTCGGCGATACGCATCGCCTGTGCGGCGGATCCATCGGTGTCGAGAGTGGAGGTATTGGTCATGGACTGTACGCGTATCGGTGCGTCTCCTCCTAATGTGATGTCGCCTATATGGACAGTGGATGATTTGCGTCTGTTATAATTATATCTGGACATGATATCAGGTGTTTGGTAGTTGTGACACAGATGATTCAGGTATATAGTGATGAGTCGTCAGTTCAGATTATTTCGGCGATGAAAACGGCGGAAAATCCTACGATGGAGCCGCAGATAGTCTGCAGTGGAGTGTGTCTGCCGAGAAAGACTCTTGCCGCTCCGAGTATTCCGGTGATAATGGCGTTGGCAATAATCCAGAGCCAGATCTGTGTGCCGGGGAGCGCATATTTTGACAGTACCACGAAGAGTGCGAGCAATCCTCCGATGCCGGCTCCGTGTGCCGATATTTTCCATTTGAAATTAATGAGGAGATTGACGACAGCCGCGGCAGCAGCTCCATAGAAGAATGTGGAGATCCATTGCTGGGCTCCGATCCAGTGGAGATAAATGCCGGTGGCGGTAAGAGCGACAGCCATCATGATATATGGAAACAGCCGGTCCTTTCTTCTTGTGAGCTCGATGTCTTTGGCGGCTCCGGTCCTGGTCATTATGTATACAGCGCATCCGGGAAGTAATCCGGTGATCAGGAATACGATGGAGATGACTATGGCGATGTCCGTGGCGGGTATGAAACGCAGCGGTGTAAGTAGAAATACGGCAGTGATGCCATAGGTGGGGGTGAGTAGCGGCGCGAACAGTATGGAAATTATATTTGATAATTTTTTGATCATGTGCATTGTCATGTTCAATGGAATATGATAGCTCTATACAATGTCGTTGAATTTCTGTGGCACGGGCGTCTCGAACATCATATCCTTCTTTGTGAAGGGGTGTACGAAGCGCAGTGTGCGTGCATGGAGGGCAAGGCGGTGAATCGGGCTTGTCTTGGCTCCGTATTTCTTGTCTCCGACGATGGGGTGTGCGAGCTCTTTGGCGGCGTGTACTCTGATCTGGTTCTTCCTGCCGGTGTCGAGCGAGAATTCAGCGAGTGTACGTCCTTTGCCGCGTCTGAGCACGTTGTATCTGGTGACGGCGAGTCGTCCTACTCCATCCTGAGAAGTGGAGTAGACTTCAAACTGCGATGTCTCGGCGAGATTGCTGCGGATGATGCCGGAGTCATTGTCAAGTATCCCTTCAAGGACGGCTACATATTTTCTTTCAAGCACCATGTTGTTCCAGTTGTGCTGCATGGCCTCCTGTGCCTCGATGCTTTTGGCGAACATCATAAGTCCGCTTGTGCCTCTGTCAAGTCGGTGTATTACAAAGATCTTGTTGGCCGGATTTTTTCTCTTTACATATTCCCGGAGTATGCTGTAAGCAGTCTCTTCCGTCTTGGCGAGTGCTTTGGGCGTGTGTGTCGCCACCGACAGCAGTCCGTATCCTTTGTTGACGACAATGATGTCGTCATCCTCATATACGATCTGCATCCTGTGATGAGAGAATACGATGAAAGGTCGTGAGAAATTAATCTCGACCCAGTCTCCGGGACACACGTCGGCGTCAAAAGCGGTAGTCACCACACCGTTGACCATGAGATGCTTGAATTTGAGCCATTTTTTGATGTCGGCGCGCGGTGTGTCAGGGAATTGCTGCGTGACGAATTGCATCAGCGGGATAGTGTCGGTCCCTCTGTTTTGTCTGGCGGCGATTTTGTCCTCAGCCTGAAAGCGGCGCCCGGTATGTTTGTGTCTGGTATTGTTCATCTATATGTTAACAAGTAATATCGTATGATGTTTTTTCTAAAGTATCTGATAATGGGGAGGGAGGCTATGAGGAGTGGTTAAGATCCTTTGATTTTAAGGAGCAGAGTCTAAAAGTGGTAAGGTTGAAGATTGGCGGCGGCCTCTTCAAGCCTTTTAGTTGCGGTCTTCGGTATCAAGGGGTCGACAGTTGGGTCGGCGTCCTTGTTGATGTCGATGATGTCGGCGAATCCTGCATTGCGGAGCGCGTCGATGTCATCGGCTTTTCCGGTGAGGAGTATGGTGGGGATATGTCTGGTGGCGGCTATCTGCATGAGTCGGAGCGGGAGTTTGCCGTAAAGAGTCTGTCGGTCGGCGTGTCCTTCTCCGGTGATGAGTAGATTTTTCCCTTCGAGGCGATGATGGAGGTCGATGCAGTGTGCCACGATGTCGGTGCCGGAGAATATTTCGGCAGAGGCGAGTGCCATGAGAGTGCCGGCGGTGCCTCCGGCGGCTCCGGATGCTTTGACATGTTGCAGGTCTATGCCGGTCATGCCGAGAATGATTTTATTGAGCCTCCTCATTCCGGCCTCGATGATTCTGACCTCCTCCGGGGAGGCTCCCTTCTGCGGCGCGAAGACCCGTGCGGCGCCTCTTGGTCCGATGTACGGTATGCTCACATCGCAGGCGAGCATGAGTCTCACACCTTCTAAAAGTCGGTCGGTGTGCGTGGTGTCGATATGTAATATTCTATTGAGCGAGCCGGCGCAAATCGGCGATGCTGATGGTAGTATGTCCCCGTCAAGCAGTATTTCAGCTCCGAGCGCCTGCATGATGCCGAGTCCGGCATCTGATGTGGCTGTGCCTCCGAGTCCGAGGACAATGGTGTCGCATCCTTGCGTGACGGCATCCTTTATCATAATGCCGGTACCGAAAGTGGTGGTGTGCATGGGATTGCGTTCCTCCTGGCTTAGGAGCGTGAGTCCGGCGGCGGCAGCGATGTCGATAAAAGCCGTTCGGATGTCAGTGTCCATGCGGTAAGTGGCTTTGATCGGTCGCATGAGCGGGTCGAGCGTGTCGACCTCTATGATGTCGAGCTTTCTATACTCTCCGATGGCGTCGGCCATTCCTTCCCCTCCGTCGGCCACGGCAGCGATGTCGATGTCGGGTCTGTTATGTCGTAGCGCGCGTCTGAGTCCTTTGGCTACGGCGTTGCCGGCCTGTAAGGAGGTGAGGCATCCCTTGAAACTGTCAAGTGCGACAAGCACTCCCGAGGAGAGTTGTCGGAATGGAGCCTCATCGCGTGGGGGAGTGTCAGGTACGGCCCTCGGCGAAAGCTGCCGCAGCGACAGGTCGGCGGCATTGTCACGGAGGAGGAAGTGTCCGAATCGGCATTCAAGGCATCGCTCCTTGTCGCAGTATTCTTGTCGAAGATGTATAAGCGCCTGACTTCTCCATGCATTTTTAGCTTTGAGCGGCCGTGGTCCGAGGGTGGCCCAAGCGTTGACGACACTATTGCGTTCGGCTGCTATGGCTTCAAGTATGTCGGGTGCGTGCTGCGCGAGTTCGATATCGGCGGTGGCATTGCCGTAAGCGGCGAAAAAAGGTGCGGCGACATTGACGGCGAGCGATTCGATGGATGGTCTGGAGAGCGCTCCGGCTTCAGTGTGCAGCTGATTGCTGCCGAAATCATGGTGTGTGGCCCAATATCCCTGCAGTCTCCATGAGAATGCGCGTATGATGGCGTCGCAATCACCTTCAGTGTCGAGCAGAGTGCCGGTGATAGGCTGTCCCTCATGTATTATTTGTGCGAGCAGAGCTATGCGTCGGTGGGGGAAATTGCCGGGTCTGGTGCGTGCGTATTTCCAGAGGTCTCTCCTCATGGGCTTGAGGCCGTATTTGTTGGCGAGAAACTGATATTCTTCCAGCAGTCTCTGATAATAGTCATCGAGTGGGAAAAGCGTAGGTGAGAGCATGCCGGCCTGTC
>CAYSJG010000025.1:5138-14333 GCA_964431295.1 uncultured Sangeribacter sp.
ACAGCAGGGCTTCTATCTGTAGAATGGAGTCGGCGTGGCGGTAAGCTATTTTGAGGGGTATGCTCTTGGCGAGCATCTCAAAGGGTATCCCGTTGAGTCCGAATCCGAGCGCTCTTGCGAGCGTGATAAACAAGGCCTGTTCCCAGTCTCCGTGACATTGCTGAAGATATTGGAGTATCCGGCTGGCCTTGATGTGAAGTCTCTCTACGGCGACAGATTCGAGCCAGTCGTCGGCTATCAGGTCGGGGAGGTCAGCGATGAGGGGTGCGCATCTTATCCCTTTGAGTCCGGATGTGAGCGAGGCGTAAGTGCAGAAGAAATTCTCCGGGGGTGTGACTACAGCCTGGGGGATGATTGTGCCGTCGGCGCGAAGTATCTGTGTGTCGTCTTCGGCCACAAGATGGAGGATGATGTTGTCGTATGACGGATCATTGTGATGCGCGTGTCTGTACCAGTCGGAGGCCTTGACATGTATCTCTACATTGCCGGCCCAAGTGTCTTCTCCGATGACGATAATTGCGTTGGAGAAGTCCGGTCCGGCATCGTTGTTGTGTATGCCCGGGGAGATGATACGTACCTCTCTGCCATCGTTGAGATGCAGCGGCATGCCCAGGAGCCGGTGTTTCCAGAGATAGTGGTATATCAGTTCCATGAGCTTTTAGAACCTGAGTAATACGGTGAGTCGTCCTCTTCCTCCTCCTCCTCTTCGAGCTGTTTCTGCTTTCGCCGTTTGTCGGCGGCGGGCTTGTTTTTGAGCAGATTCTGCGGCTTCTGGAGGTCCATCGGAGTATCGAGTATATTCCATGATTCCTCTTTCTCCCAATTTTTCTTGATGGAGATTTGCTTAGGATAGTAGAAGACCTGGTCGGGCTGCCTGAGGAGATGGTAGTCTCCGGTGTCATATTGTCCGTTGCCGTTGAAGTCGATGTATAGCCGGAGATAGTATTTGCCGGGATTGAGGTTGCGGAAGATCGCCATGCCGTTTTCTACGGGAGTGCGCCGTGCGACATTGTCATCTGAGATGAGAAGCTCGGTGAATGCGTGGATTCCGGCGGGGATGCCGGCGATGTTGAGCTTGAGTGATGAATATTCGTTGCGGTCTTTGATCTTGAATGTATTTTCTGCCGGCGGTGAGTATGGTCCGTATATACTTTGCGCGGCGAGCGTGTCGATACGCAGCCTCAGTTCGAGTCCGTATTCTTCCGGGACTTGAATGGCGTAGACTCTTGGCTTCAGGGAGTCGGCGATCTGCGGTGCGGGGATGTCAACGGGCACCCAGAGCGTATCCTTTTTTTGCTCAAGGTGGAATGCCAGGGGATTGATCCTGGCGAGTGGCGCAGCATATTCTATAAGTATCGGTGAGCCTATATCGAGAGCGGTGTTGGAGAGAGAGCGGAAAGTGAGTATCGGGTCCGGTGCTTTTACCGTGTCTTCGGCCTCCTTTGCTTTCTTTTTCTTCTCTTTTTTAATTTTTTGTCGCTCGGTGACAAATCGGAGAGTGTCAGAATACTGGGTATAATTGCTGAGGGAGTCGAGTCTGAGGTATGTCACAGCGAGTCGTAGAGTGTCAGTCTTGACAAGCGACTGCTTTGCGAGCCATAGCGAGATGGTGTCGTTGGTGCGTGAGCGTTCTGTGACGGCCCATTGTTTGAGGTCGGGTGCTCCGATGATGCTGATGTGTGGCATCTCTTTCTGCGGCGCTCCGAATTCGAGGTTGATTTTAGTGGAGTCGGTGCGTGAATAGTTTTTGATATACTGCTGTTTGCGGTCGGTGATGAATGAACGGAGCAGAATGTCGTTGGGGAGATAGAGGGTGCGTTTTCTGGTAAGGACGGTGTCGAGTTTCTCCGCCTTGAGGTCGAAAATGGAGTCGACGGCTTCCCCTTGTGTGGTGTAAGGGGTGATGTTGATATCATAGAATGCGATCTCTTCTTCCGGCGAAGAGTATCTGAAATTATTGTCGGCGTCATTGATGGCAAAGAGTCGGTAAGTGCCGGGTGCGAGTCCCTCGATGGAGAATCTGCCTCTGTCGTCTGTGCGTGCGACTCTGTCAAATTGTAGGGCAGTGAATGCGGAGTCAGCCAGATTGGCATGTATGCCGATGATTTTGCCCTGCATGGGCTCGAGCCTGTCGGATGAGAGTGCCATGCCGGCGATTCGGAGCGAGTCGAGGTTGTCACCCGTGGAGAAGGTAAAGGAGAAGTTTTCGAGTTTGTTGGCCTCGTTGATGTCCTCGATGGAGTTGCCGAAGTCAATGGTATAAGTAGTGTTGGGCTCGAGCGAATCGGTGAAATTGACAATGACTTTTTTCCCCTGTGATGCCACTCTGGGTGTGGACTTGCCGGGCGGGGAGACGATGACCGTGGAGAATGCGTCCTTGACATTGACAAGTTCGTTGAATTCGATGACGATTTTCTCTCCTTTGAAATTGCGGGCTCCCGGTGCGGGAGTAGATTTTACGAATCTTGGGGGTGTCTCGTCTCTTCTTCCTCCGGAGGGGTTACCGATGGAAGCGCATCCGGTGAATGCGAGCAGCACGGCGATGAGTCCGAGCAGCGGGAGTGTGGGTCGCTGTGCGGTATTTCTTGCCGTGGAGGATTGTCCGGAGTGGAGATGGTCCGGGCGAATTCCTGTGAGAGAGTCGGGTCTATGATGTCTGTGATAAATGCGCATTATTACGCAAAATTAATCATAATTGCGTTAAAAAACGACATATAGCCTCTCTTTTTTGGATTCGGTTTCTTAAAATTTCAGGGCAGTATGGTCCACCTGACAGTCGCAGGGTGCAGATTTGTGTGATGTAGGTGTGAGTGGTGCAATAATCGCGCGTGCGCTACGTTATAGGAGAGATGAATAATATTCCGTCGATAGTGTTTGCGACCAACAATCCCCACAAGCTGCGCGAGGCGCGTGAGCTTGCAGGAGGCCGCATCCGCATCCTGTCTCTGGCAGAGATAGGCTGTCATGAAGAGATACCGGAGACATGTCCGGACATAGAGGGAAATTCCGCTCAGAAGGCCCGCTGGATAAAGTCGAGGTACGGTCATGATTGTTTTGCGGATGATACCGGCTTATTTGTCAGAGCTCTGAATGGTGCTCCCGGTGTGATGTCGGCGCGTTATGCCGGCGATCATTGCAGCCCGGCTGACAATATACGGCTGTTGCTGCAGCGTCTGTCGGAGCATGAGTCGTCCACTGGCGACACAGACCGCCACGCAGCTTTCCGCACTGTGGTGACTCTGATACGCGGTGAGCAGTCAGCGGAGGAGGAGCGTCAGTTTGAGGGGCGAGTGGAGGGCGAGATCACCCGTGAGGAGGATGGCTGCGGCGGTTTCGGCTACGACCCGGTGTTTCGCGCCGCCGAGACCGGTCTCACCTTCGCGTCAATGACTCCCGAGTCAAAAAACGAGATCTCGCATCGCGGTCGTGCCATGCGGCAACTATTTGACTATCTGCTTTCCTTACCTTCATCAGAATACGATAAACTATGAATAAAATACTCGTCATGCTGCTGTCGGCAGTAGCTCTGCTGGGGCTCTCCGCGCCGTCATCCGCGGCAATCAGTGGCACATGGAAGATTTATCCGACATTTGACAATTCGGTGACGCATCTTGCTGATGCTCCCGACCGGGTATATTTTACCGGATATGTGCAATCTGTGATATCCACAATTGACTTCAGGACGGTGGGTGAGAATGCGTTGTTCTGCTATGACAAAGAGAGCGATGAGATCCGCGGTCTGTCAAAAAGCACCGGCCTGTCATCGACAGCAATCCGCGACATAGTCTACAATGGCTATTCGGGCTATCTGCTGATTATCTACAACGATTATGACATCGATCTGCTGATGGACAGCGGAGAAGTGCGTAATATCTCAGCTCTGAAGACGGCCTCGATCCCCGGATCCAAGGCGGTCAATGGCATCTGCTTCTATCCGAAGGCGCATCAGGTGGTGCTTGCCACCGACTTTGGATATATAATACTGGATGATGAGAAGGGTGAGGTGGCAGAGAGCCGCAATTACAATTATAAGATAGATGCGGCGGCGCGTTTCGGTGACCGGATGCTGCTGTCGTATGACGGCGCTACGTATGTGGCGCCTTACAGTGACCGCCGTATGCAGTTGTCGGACTATACCCGTTTTGCCGCTGCTCCGAAAATCTCGGAATTTGTGGAGATGGGCGACACCGACGAGACTCTTCTTGCGATCGAAGGAGGCGGTTCGGCTCATGTATATGTGCTGTCGAGCCCCGGTCCGTCAATGCGTGTGCACACCACCTATAATGTGGGTAGTCATCAGGGTGTGAGCCGCAGCAAGGACGGCACGGTGCTGGTGTCACTGTGGGGAGCTGTGCGGTATCTGGACAATAATCTGTCGCTGAAGGGCTTTGTGCGTCCTGAATCAGACTATAGTCTTCCTTATTCCTCATGGGACGGCAAGGAATATTATGTAGGCTATCCCCGCAAGGGTCTCCGTCGTTACAAAGTGGATTATGACGCCAACAGTATGACGGTGACCAAAGATTATGCATTGCCCAACGCTCCCAATCCATATTGGAGCCGTGCGATGCTGTATCATCCCCGCTATGGTATGCTTGTCAATAATTACGGTGATGATTCATGTTTCGGCGGTACGACGATGCAGGATCCGATGCTTATGTGCGCATATCGTCAGGGTCTGTGGACTCCGCTGTCGAATGCGTATCTGAACACTCCGTATCTGATGGCAGGTTACAATCCGATGGGTCTTATCATGGATCCGGATGATGACCGTTATGTGTATACGACTTCGGAATATTCCGGAATCCTCCGCACAAATCTCGAAGATCCGACAGACATACTCCACATGAGTCATCCTGCGGATCCCACTTCCAATCTGCCGGGCTATGTGAAGATTCATGATGATTTCTCATGGAAGCGTCTCTGCTGCTTCGCTCCGATATCTTTGGATCATCAGGGCAACATGTGGTCACTCCTCTTTAACTGGAATGGCGAGTTTCAGTTCTGGTACTGGACTCCGGAGGCGCGTCGGGCCTCAAAGACAGCTTCGAGTTTCCGTCCGTGGAAGCAGATAAGTGTGCCGGCGTTTACTACGGGTAATGATGTGATGCTGGCCCTGAAGAGTCCTAACAACCGCGGTCTTCTTGTAGTGGCCTCGGCTTCGACGGGTTTTCCGATATATATATATGATACCAACAATACTCCGGATGACACGACCGATGACTCTTATAAGATCATGACGGGGATTACGGATCAGGACGGTGGCACAGTAAATATGTACAGGACCTGCTTCATCTATGAGGATGAACAGAGCGGCGCGGTATGGCTCGGTGCACAGTCGGGTCTGTATCATTTCCAGCCGCGTCAGGCTCTTGGGGGGCAAAATGTGCTCAATCGTGTGAAAGTGGCGCGCAATGATGGCACCTCTCTTGCGGACTATCTTCTCAACGGCATAATGACCACTCACATGACCTCGGACAATCTCGGTCGCAAATGGATTTCGACCCAGGGTGCGGGTCTGGTGGTAACCTCCTCGGACTGCCGTACAGTCCTTGCCGAGTTTACTTCGAACAATTCAGATCTGCCGAGCGACGACATCTATTTCAGCCAGTATAATCCTGACAACAATTCGATGATGATATCCACCGGCAAGGGGATAGTGGAGTTTGCGCTCTCCGGTGGCGGATCCTCGTCGGGCGACGCATCTTCGGTGCGTGCTTATCCCAACCCGGTGGCTCCGGATTATTACGGATGGGTCAACATCGACGGCCTCCCTGACAATGCCCATGTGAAAATAGTGGACTCTGAGGGCAATCTGGTGCGCGAGCTCGGTCTTGCCGAGGGAGGTTCGGCGCAGTGGGATGTGAACAATATCTACGGCAATCGAGTGCGCACTGGTGTCTATTACATTCTGACCTCCGGTGCGTCAGGTGATTCGAATGTAGCGAAAATATTAGTGATGAATTAGCCTTCCTCTCCCCAATAATGTAAACGCATGTCAATCATGTCAAAAAATAGTATATTGGCGATATTCTCGGTATCGCTGTTGATGGCGGCCGCAGAGCCGGCGATGTCGGAGGACAAGGTGGTGACAGTGTCCCCGGGCAGTCTGCTTGAATCGCTTGAAGGAGTGTCGCTTAGTCCGTCAATGAATCTCAAGCTGTGTGGATCCGCGGACATCCGGGATTTTGTGTGTCTGCGTGATATGGCGTCACAGCCCGGCACTCTGGATCTCTCTGAGCTGGATATCAGCGAGTATTGTTATCCGGTGGCGTCCTACGTGGGTCGCTCCCTGTTTGTCGGTAAAGCTTTGCCGGCATATATATTTTTTCAGTCACCTTACAGTGATGTGATATTGCCGGAGGGTGTGACAGTGCTGGAGGATGGCGCTTTCGCGGGAGCATCGCTGAGACGAATAGCGATCCCCGAGGGTGTTACGTCTATCGGAGAGTATGCGTTTTACGGTTGTGAGGATCTTGAGGAGGTGATTTTTCCGACGACTCTTCGCAGTATCGGCAGAGGAGCGTTTTCCGGTTGTCCGCTTCTAAGTGTGGTAGATCTGTCCGAGACGAAGGTCACTATGCTGCCGGATAGAGTGTTTGCGGATGATGTGTCTTTGCGCGACATCTCATTGCCGGTGGGACTTACATCAGTTGGTTCCGAGGCGTTTCTGAATACGGCGGTAGAAGAGCTTGTGCTGCCGAATGTGACGAGTTTTTCGGCGTATGCTCTGGCGGGGATGCCCTCTCTGACCAAAGTGACTCTCAATGAGAATGCCACTTTCAGCGAAGGGACTCTGATGAATGATGCGAGTCTGGAGAAGATCTACGGTTCACCGTCATCTCTGCCGTCGCTATTTGCGGCCAACTGTTACAATGTGATTCCTTCTGAAGTGATGTCTCAGTCGGGGAGTGTGGGAAGTCATGCTTTTGCCAATTCATCCGTAGGGGAGCTTGTGCTGGCCTCATCTGTACGCAGTATAGAGAGCGGTGCATTTTCCGGGATGACTAATCTTGCGACAGTGGAGGCTCGTGGTCTTGGCGCGGAGATGCCATCAGTCGCGACCGATGCTTTCGGCACGCTTGATACAAGCGGTATTCTGCTGATGGTGGACAGCGGTTGTGAGGAAGCATGGCGTCAACATCCGGTGTGGGGCAGCTTCAATGTGCAGAGCGATCAGACAGTCAGTGTGGAGTCTATCGGGCTTGAGGATCCGCAGTATAGCATCAGCGCGCGTGTGTCGGGTGTCAATCTGGTAATAGATGCGTCCTCGACGGTCAAGGCGGGTGTGATCTATTCTGCCGACGGTCGTCGTCTGTGTCTTGTGGCGTCGGGCGCTCCGCATACGGAGACATCTCTTGAGAATATCGAGGATAATGTGCTTGTGGTCACCGTGGTGACCGAAGAGGGTCGCAAGACTTTTAAGGTAATGAAGTGATGGAGTCCAAGAAGCCTCTTGTATTTATCAATATAGGGAGTAATCTCGGCGACAAGCGTCGCAATCTGTCGCGTGCCGTGAGAGAGGTGGCGCTGGTATATGGAGATTTCGAGTTGTCACATGTGATGGAGTCGGATCCGTGGGGTTTTGAGTCTCCTCACCGCTTTCTGAATGTGGCGATGGTGTTTCGTAGCGATGAGTCTCCGATAGAGATTCTTCACAAGCTTCAGGAGATAGAGCACAGGTTGTCTCCGGACTCTCATCGTACTCCTGATGGTGGCTATGCAGACAGACTTGTGGATATAGACATAATGACGATCGAGGGTGTGAGGATGCAGACTGCGGAGCTGACTCTGCCGCATCCTCATCTGAAGGAGCGTCCTTTCTTTATGGAGCCTCTGCAGGAATTGCTTGACCAGATACCTTCCTATGGTGAGGCTGAGGCTTGTCAGGGGTGTGACAATTCAACTGAGTAGTGCTGAATTTTTTATGCCTTGCATGGGGATTTGATTGCGGGGTGTGATTTTTGTCCGAGGAGTTGGTTGATGAACGGTGCTCTGCGCAGTAGCCAGCTAATGGCGAGACAGAGCGCGATGACAGCGAGTGCGACGGCGAGTCCTGCGACAAGCTGTTCGAGCATAGTGTTGCCACGCTTCAGATATGGTCCGACCCATCTCATCTGCGGTAGCAGGAAGTAATGTATGAAGTAGATGTCAAGTGTGCGCTGTCCGATAAATCTCCATCCTCTGACAAATGCTGTGTCTCGGTCGAAGAATGCGCGGTTGGTGTAGAATATCCAGAGTACGAGGTATAATCCGGCATATCTGCAGATGATGCGGTTGTTGACGGTGAATAGGGTGTCGCTGATATCTTGTAGCCAAGCTCCGTAGTAGTAGTGCAGTCCGATGGCGGCAGTGTATATGATGATGGCGATGGTGAGGAGTGTGGGTCTGGCGATATATTCCAGGACTTTTTCACCTCCGGCTCTTATCGCGGCTCCGGCCACGAAGAATTGCATGAATTCCATTGTCTTTGGGGCCATTATCCAGTAATATCTGTATGTGGCGGGATCGACGGTCTGCTCGAAGATAAATGCGGCAATGGCGAGTGTGGTGAGCAGTAGCCATGCGGGCCATTCTCTTTTAAGAAGTCTTGCGAGGAGTATGGCGGCTATGTAGTAGATAAAGATTTGCAGTAGTGAGAATGTGTACCAATAGCTGTCGAAATTGCCGTTGCTCCAGGCGAATGGGTTGCCTTTGCCGTCGGTGGAGTATATGAGGAAAAGTGTGTCGAAGACAATCGTGCCAAGCAGTAGGCATTTGATTCTTGTCCAGACGGCTTTTCTGACTTTGGGGAGGTCGTATTCTTTGGGTGTTCTCCAAGCGAAGTATCCGCTGATCATGAAGAATAGCGGCAGGGTGAATGTGGATCGGAGTACTGCGAGTCCGGAGACTGTTGGGTTGAGTCCGAAGCTTCTTACAAGTACGTGTACGAGGACAACCGAGATCATGGTTAGTCCTCTGAGTGCATCTATATAGTTTAGCCGTTGTTTCATGCTTAATTAGCGAATAATAGCTCAAAAGTGGTGTAAAGTTAGTAAAATAATTGCAGATTCCGATAAATCTTGTTAATTTTGCAGGAGAATGCGGAAGAGACGTCGTCAAGAGGTCCTGAAGCGCGAGATAATAAGGATATACAAGTCGGTTCGGTAGCTCAGCTGGATAGAGCAACAGCCTTCTAAGCTGTGGGTCCTGGGT
>CAYSJG010000026.1:0-14314 GCA_964431295.1 uncultured Sangeribacter sp.
AAATACGTATCGTCATGTAGGAAAGGGTCGACACAATAAGCAAGGGCAGAAACAGATTATAGCCTCCCGTCATCTCGGCCGTAAGGAAGATTGCCATAAGAGGAGCGTGCATGACACCGCTCATCACGCCCGCCATGCCGATAAGCGTGAAATTCTTCTGACTGAGCTCTATGCCCAGATCGAGAGTATTAAGACAATAAGCGAACAGGAAGCCCGAGAGCGCCCCCACAAACAGTGACGGGGCGAAAGTCCCGCCCACTCCGCCGGCACCGTTAGTGGATGAAGTGGCGAAGACTTTTGTCAGCACTATAAGACCTATGTATAGAGCGATAAACCAGGCATTGTTTCTGTCAAAATAGAAGAATGTGCCGTTGACCACACTCACCACATCCCCCTCGAGCAGATTGTTGATGGCACCATAACCCTCGCCATACAGCGGCGGAAAGAGAAATATGAGTACCGCCAGGATAACGCCGCCGACCGGTATCTTGTAATAGGGATGCTTCAGACGGCCGAACATATTCTCCATGGCAAACATCATCCGGGTGAAATAGAGCGACACGAAACCTGAGACTATGCCCAGCAGTATCACATACGGTATCTTGGAAGTATAAAACACTTCGCTCTGCGCGAAGAAGAACTCAGAGGTATAGCCTTCCATCACATAAGCTACGGTGGCACCGGAGATAGAGCTGATGAGAAGCGGCATCACAGTGGCACCCGTAAAGTCGATCATCAACACCTCAAGAGTAAACAGCATGCCGGCAATCGGCGCACGGAAGATACCGGCTATACCGGCAGCCGCTCCGCACCCTACAAGTATCATGAGAATCTTGGGCGACATCCGGAAGGCCTGACCTATATTGCTGCCTATCGCCGCGCCGGTGAAGACTATAGGTCCCTCCGCACCTACCGAACCACCGAAACCGATAGTGATGGAAGATGCTATCAGAGAGGCATAAGTATTCTTCTTCTTAAGCCGCGACTTGCGCTGAGAGATCGCATAGAGCACACGCGTCACACCGTGAGAGATATTATCCTTCACCACATATTTCACAAACAGCGTCACTATAAGGATACCGATGATGGGACATACAAGATATATCCAGTTGGCGCTCGTCTCACTGATATGAGAGGTTACGGCATGCGAAATCAGATGTATCAGTCCTTTCAGCAACTGGGCTGCAAATCCGCATATCACACCGACCACAAGCGAAAGAAATACTAAAAAGGTGCTCTCCTTGACGTGACGTTCACGCCAGAGCACCACCTGCATCCACGCATCTGTAAATCTATTGTGAGTCTCTTTATAAGCCATTACAATTAACTCTGCAAAGTTTCATCCCCGACAATCTCCCATTGATAATTAATAATTGATAATTAAAGTCTCCTTCAGACTCCTTTACCTGAAAATACGGTATTCACAGTATGAATGATGATTTTCAGATCCATGCTGATAGACATATTTGCAAGATAGACCATATCATAACGTGTACGTTCCACCATCTCATCCACCGTCTTCGCATAACCGAATTTCACCATACCCCATGATGTCAGCCCGGGACGCACCTGATGCAGCAGCGTATAATAAGGAGCCTTCTTCACTATCTGCTCTATGAAATATGCACGCTCCGGACGAGGACCGACAAGTGACATATCGCCACGCAGCACATTCCAGAACTGCGGCAACTCGTCTATTCGATACTTGCGCATGAAATGACCCACAGGCGTAATGCGCGGATCTTCGTCATCACTCAGACACGGACCATTGACCTCCGCATTCTCCACCATACTGCGAAACTTATATATGCGGAAGGGCTTCTGATGGTATCCTATTCTCTCCTGCGAATATATCACCTTTCCCCGGGAGGTATATTTCACTGCCAAAGCAACCGCGGCAAGCAAGGGAGAGAGCATAAGCAACGCACCGGCAGAGACCACCACATCCAGCATACGCTTCAGATTCTGAGTGAAGTCGGAGAGGCCGGGGGACGATATGTCTACAAAAGGCTCTCCATATACATCGTGCAGTCTGATGTTGCGGCTCAAGATGGATAGAGCGGTCGGAGCCAGACGCAGAGGCACACCCAGAGGCAATAATTGATATATCAGTTGCAGAAGACTTGTCTCTTCATTATTATCCGGGATTATCAGCACATTTTCTATCCTCTTGTCCCTGCACATACTGCTGAGCTGCTCCATATTTAGCGTGGGATGAGGACGCTGACTCGATGTCTCACCGGATATCGGCAGGAATGCCAGCACATTATAGCCGAGACTCTTCTGACTCTTCATAAGCTTGTCGCTCACCTCCAAAGCCTTGCGGCTGTCACCCACTATCACTGTATTGAAGCTCCACTTGCGCGCGATGAAATGCTTCAGAGCTCGGCGAGACAGCACAAGCCTGCCGAAATAAGTAAAGATAAAGAGACAGAAAAAGAGCGAGAATATCAACTCGTAAGATATTGATCGACCATATATCTGGTCATTGATAAGCAATGCAAGATATATCCAGACAGTATTGAACAGAGAAGAGAACAATGTGGTGGAAAATTCAGCAAGACGCGACTTTCCGAAGGGATGATTATAATACCCTGACAACCAGAATATGCCAAGCACCAGCAATGGTATTGAAGCTACCTCCGCGAGGAGCGTCTCCGACATCAGATACTCTCGCATGGTCTGCCCGTAGGCCGCCACATTGAGTATATTGTAACGCAGAAAGTTGAACACGATAAAGCCGAGCACCGTAGTTGCCCAGTCCAGGACCACCATTTTGGTCCGCTGTACCTTGATGCTCACCAGCTTTCCGTTCATCGTATCACCTTGATTGTTTCGCGGTCAGTCACTTTGATAATCGCGCTCGGCTTGCACTTGGACCTGTCATCTCTGCGAAATGCCGATATATAATCCACTCCGCCGCGTATCTCTTCGGAAATCTTATCATAACATCCGGGAGTCGGCTGACCGGAAATATTCGCACTCGTGGAGACAAGAGGCCGTCCGAGCTTACGGCATATCGCCTGACAATACGAATCCGAGCATACACGGATGCCAAGACTTCCGTCAGAGGCTGTAAGATTGGCGGCGATTCCTCCGTCGCCACACACCGGACGGTCATAAATGATTGTCAGCGGATCTACGGCCGCCTCCATAAGCATATACGCCGTCTCGGGGATATTACGTACCCAGCGGCGAAGCATCGCCTCGTCGGCCACAAGCGCGAGCATGGATTTTGCATCGTCACTCTGCTTCAGCTTCAATATCTTCGACACCGCTTCGGCATCGGTCGCATCGCAGCCTATCCCCCACACAGTGTCGGTAGGATAGAGTATCAGGCCGCCGGACTTGAGAGTCGCAACAGCCTTCTCCACATCCTCCGGCTGATAGCGGCGCGCTGCCTCTACACGTGCATGTCCTGAAATATTATCTGATTCATTCATCTTCATTCTCCTCCTTTCTCAACTTCTGCAGCTCACTGAGCCACAGGCTTGACGATGCGTCCGAGGGCATGCGCCAGTCACCGCGGGGCGACAGGCTTGAACTGCTGGCTGAAGAAGCGCCGGTAGAAATTCTCCATCCATCTGAGGATAGTCCCGGAAGTGTATTTCCCCGCAAACGCGATATTCGCCAGCATATATATCTTCCGCGGAGAGAATCCGTGGCGCAAGACATTGTAGAGGAAAAAATCATGCAGTTGATAGGGACCCACAAGTTCCTCAGTCTTCTGCGCTATCGCCTCGCCGTCCTCTCCGGGCTTGGCCGGAATAAGTTCCGGACTTATCGGTGTGTCTATAATCGCCTGAAGCGTCTCGCGCTCGGCGGCATTCTGAGTACGCTCGGCAAACCAGCTCACCAGATACTTTACCAGCGACGTCGGCACAGAGGCATTGACACCGTACATCGACATGTGATCGCCGTTGTAAGTGGCCCAGCCGAGCGCCAGTTCTGAGAGATCGCCCGTGCCAAGGACAATACCGCCACACTTGTTGGCGTAGTCCATGAGTAGCTGAGTCCGCTCACGCGCCTGCGAATTTTCATACGCGGCATCATGCTTCTCGGGATCCTGACCGATGTCGCTGAAGTGTTGTGCCACAGCCTTCCCTATCGGTATCTCCATAGCGGTGACACCGAGCTCCTCCATCAGACGCCATGCATTGTCATGGGTGCGGTCGCTTGTCGCGAGACCGGGCATGGTGATCCCCACGATATCCTTGCGTGTCATCTTCTCGAGATGATCTACCGTGCGGCAAGCCACAAGAAGAGCCAGCGTGGAGTCAAGGCCGCCGGAAATCCCCACCACTATCTTCGGACAGCCTATCGCCATCAGACGACGGGCGAGCCCATGACACTGTATCTCGATTATTTCGGTGCAGTTTTCATCGCGATGAGTTGACGAAGAGGGCACAAAAGGATGCGGATTCACATCGCGCAGCAGATCGCCCAGCTCGGCATCATAAGACGGTAAATGCAACATCTCCGGGTTAAACTGCATTGCGGAGAGTGTACTGTACGTTTCAGCTGCGCCTTCACCGAATGAATTGTACTTACGCCGATCATTATCCAGACGCTGGATATCTATATCGGCTGTCACTGCCAGAGGCTTATAGGCAAACCGCTCTGACTCCTTGAGGATGACACCGTCCTCGGCTATTATCGCATTGCCGGCAAAGACAAGATCTGTCGACGACTCCCCTATCCCGGCACCCGCATATACATAAGCCGCACGACAACGCGCCGACTGCTGACTGATCAGATTGCGCAGATAGCGGTGCTTGCCGAGCACTTCATTGGAAGCGGAGAGATTCACTATGACGTTGGCGCCGGCCTTCGCATGCTCTCCGCTCGGCGGAGCCGGAGTCCACAAGTCCTCGCATATCTCTATGCCGATTGTCGCGCCGTTGCACTTCACCAGCAGATCACGGATAATGGATATATCCAGAGTGTCCGCCGGTAAGGAAGAGGCTGTCGGCGCCGGTGAAAACCAGCGTTTCTCATAAAATTCGTTGTAGTTGGGGAGATGTCGCTTTGCTACTGCGCCTATAATCTCTCCGCCACTGATAATCACAGCACAATTGAAGAGCTTCCCTTCGGCGCGCAGAGGGGCACCTACTATTATGAGGCCATCGACTTCACATGTCTTATCCGCTATTTTCTTAAGCGCATTGTCGGAAGCGTCAAGCAGAATTGACTGATTGAAAAGGTCGCCGCAGGTATAGCCTGTCACGGCCAGCTCCGGAAACAGATAGAGTTCGCTGCCCGGATTACTGCGTATCATTTCCACGATACGGGAGGCATTCGTCATCGGATCTCCCACCGCCACCTCCGGACTGAGAGCGGTAGCGCGGAAATATCCCAAAGTGTATAAATCTGACTTTTTCATATCTCAAGCAAATTTAACACTTTTTCCCAACAATACCAACACTCCGGCTTATCTCCACTACGGCTTGTCTCTACTGCTGTCGCGGGCAATTGTCAAATTTCGATGGAGAGGCGTACGTTGAATTGACGACGGGTCAGATAATTCGGCACTGCATACTGGATATTATTGACATCGGTCACCCAATAATAACTGCTCACATTGGCCATATCAAAGAGATTGAAGCAGTCCACACCTATGACTATGCTCTTGAAATGCCGCCAGAAATTATAGGGACGCACCCCCTCTCGCTCGCCGCCCACCAGCTGATAGCTCAGACCTATGTCCACACGTTTATAGGCCGGTGCTCTGAACCATGTCTGATCCCTGCTCACATGAGGAGCGGTAAATGTCAGGCCATCGCTGAAGATGCCGCGGAGACTGAATTTGAGTTTCGGTATTTTCGGAAAATAATCTGTGAAATACAGGCCGAGGCTGAAGCGCTGATCGCTCGGCAGCGGCACCTTCTTGCCGTTGAGAGTCTGCTGCGTCTTCATCAGAGAGAAGGTCAGCCATGAGTCTGAGCCCGGCACAAACTGGCCGAAGAGCTTGAAGTCCAGACCCATTACATAACCCTTGGAGTCATTCCGGCCAGAATAGTTGATCTTCAGGTTGTCATATTCATAGGATATGAGATTGGCAAGATTCTTATAATAAGCCTCGCCGGTCACTTTAAAGGGACGGTTCATCATCCTGAATGTATAGTCCGTGGCGAAGAGCACCTGGATACTCCGCGGCGACTTTATATCGCGGTTGAGCACTATATTGCTGTTGCCCAGCTCATCGGCCGTAGCCAGACGATATTCTTTGTAGAAGGGTGACTGATAATAGAGACCTGTAGCCAGACGGAAGTTCCACCTGTTGTGCTCCACGGGCACAAAGGTAAAGTTAAATCGCGGAGAGACAAGAAATTCCTTGTTGAAACTCCAGTATGACAGACGGATACCGCCGTTGATGGTTAGGTAGAATTTGCTCGCGTCTATATAATACGCATCTTCGGCAAAGAGCGCGAAGCGACTGTTGGAGATATCCTGACGTGAGGCGAGATTATAGATAAGATGCACACCCTCCGGCAGTGTGGGGAGCGAATATCCGGCAGAGTCACGCCACTCCCACTCCTTTGTACGGTCGTGGAATTTCTCGTTCTGGTACAGTATCCCGTATGTGATGTTGTTGCGCTTGATCACGGTATTCCCCTTGATGGCTATCTGAAATACAGAGGAGCGCAAACGGTTGCGCGAGTGCTCCATATATTTGCCGACGCCCAGTTCGCCGCCTATGGTACCATCCTCGCCGCTCGCGCCGGAGCCGGCCTGATCCAGCCAATATTCGCCGGATATGTCGTAGCTCACCAACTCGTTGCTCAGAAAGCCGGATACGGACATCCCTATGGCGTTGGCACGGTTTATGCGGTACATCATATTGAGAGCGCCGAGATAAGTCTCGAATTTGTCACGCTCCTGACCATCGAAATAGACTTTGAATTTATGAGAATCAGTCATGGTGCCGAAACTCGTCTCGCGGTCGGCCGGCTTGAAGTTGTAATGGTTGAGAGAGATGTTGCCTAAGAAATCTACCTGAAATTTCTCGGATGGCTTAAAGGAGAGATTGGTCTGATAGTCAAAATATAAAGGATCGTACTCGCCGCGTGTCTCAAGCTTTGAGAGCAGCGAATTGTTCTTCTTTATACGCAGACCGTGAAGCTGGGAAAATTTTCCGCTGTTCTGCCCGAAGGTCAGCGAGCCGCCCATAAGAGAGGCGGAGAGAGAGGCCTCGAGAGCCTCCGGCTCACGGTAACTGATATCCAGAGCGGATGACATCTTGTCCGCATAACGTGCCGGAAAACCGCCGGAGGAGAATTTCAGATTACCTACCATATCCGGATTGATGATACTCAGACCCTCCTGCTGGCCGCTCCTCACAAGCTGCGGACGATACACCTCCGTACCGTTGATATACACCGAGTTTTCATCAAAGGAGCCGCCGCGCACAGAATATTGAGAACTCATCTCGTTGCTTGAATTGACACCGGGCATTGTGGCGAGCATCGCCTCGACAGATCCTCCCGACACATCCGGCGACAATTTGAAGCTCTCCGTGTCAAAAGTCTGCATACCGTTGATATTCTGGCGAAAACCGGTCACCTCCACCTCCGCAAGCTCTGTTGCATCGGTGGCCATCTTCACATTGAGGGTGATCTCTCCCTTGGCGTCTATCAGGCGGCGCTTCACCTCCTTGAAGCCTATGCAGGTGAATATTACATCGAGCGTATCCTTCTGCGCCACGGTGAGATCATAGTAGCCTTTCAGGTCTGTGTTGGTGCCTATTGCTGAATTGGCTATTCGCACCGTGGCAAACTCTATCGGCTTCTCCTCCTGGTCTATGACGCGACCGCTTATCTTGACATTCTCCGCTCGCGGACACAGCATACCCGCGAGGATGATTATACACATCGTCATCGCGCGCAGCAGCGATTGTCCCTGTATATTTATTGCATTTGAAGCCATCACATATCAAAACGCAAGCAAAGCATTTTTATTATTTATTACCCTTATCAGACGCCAAGAGCGCGATTTTTTATTAATACGATTTTTTATTAAATTTGCATTTGATAAGAAATTTGGTGCAGCAATTGCACGACACAGCATTTCAGGCATTACAGAGTGGTTGGATTTAATTTCCCGATCATCTCTCAATTAAAAATTCGTGTTAAATTCTAACACTCTCTTAAATATGGCACAGAAACCGAATATACCGAAAGGCACCCGCGACTTCTCTCCCGAAGAGATGGCGCGACGCAATTACATTTTCGACACCATACGCGAAGCATTCGCTCTATACGGCTACCGGCAGATCGAGACCCCGGCCATGGAGCTCCTCTCTACTTTGATGGGCAAATACGGCGATGAGGGTGACAAACTGCTCTTCAAGATCCTCAACTCCGGCGATTTCCTCCGCGGAGTGAATACGGAAGACCTCGCCGAAGGCAATACCACCCGTCTGGCCTCCCAGCTTTGTGAGAAGGGACTCAGATATGACCTGACTGTCCCCTTCGCACGCTACGTGGTGCAACACCGTGCCGACATACAGCTTCCCTTCAAGAGATACCAGATACAGCCTGTATGGCGCGCCGACAGACCTCAGAAAGGCCGTTACCGCGAGTTTTACCAATGCGACGCCGATGTAGTAGGCAGCGACTCGCTCAACAATGAGATCGAGCTCCTCTCGCTTATCGATTTCGTGTTTGAAAGACTCGGTGTCAATGTCACAATCAAGGTCAACAACCGTAAAATCCTCACCGGAATCGCAGAAGTAATCGGACAGCCCGAAAGAATCATTGACATCACCGTAGCCATCGACAAGATTGACAAGATCGGCATCGACAATGTCAAGGCCGAACTCCTCGAAAAGGGGTTGCCGCAAGAGTCTGTCGAAGCCCTCGAACCTATGCTGCTGCTCTCCGGCACCAACGAGGAGCGCCTCGAAGCTCTCGAAAAGATACTTGCCGAGTCAGAGACCGGACTCCTCGGCATCAAGGAGCTTCGAGAGGTGCTCGACGGCATACAGGCGCTCGAGCCTAAAGCGGCCGTGGAGCTCGATGTCTCACTAGCAAGAGGATTGAATTACTATACCGGCACAATCATCGAGGTCAAGGCCAACGATGTGCAGATCGGCAGTATAACGGGCGGCGGACGTTACGACAACCTCACCGGCGTATTCGGAATGCCGGGCATCTCCGGAGTAGGCATCTCATTCGGAGCCGACCGCATATATGATGTGCTCAACACACTTGACCTCTACCCCGAATCGCTTTCGGCTACCGTCAAGGTATTGTTTGTCAACTTCGGAGAGGCTGAAGCCGCGATGGCAAGAAAATGTATCGACCGACTGAGACGCGCCGGCATACGCGCACAGCTCTATCCCGATGCTGTAAAGATGAAGAAGCAGATGACTCTCGCCAACGCCGACCACATCCCGTACGTGGCCATCATCGGAGAGACAGAACTTGCCGCCGGCCTCGTCACGCTCAAGGATATGGCCACCGGTGAACAATCCTCCCTTACACCCGCACAACTTATCGAGCGACTCAAATGAAAGAGCTTATCACCAAGCAGCAGTTTCTGGTAAGACAACCCTCCTATCCCAAGGAAACCGCCACTACCGAATATTTCTACGCGCTCGCCAATCACCTCGCCGGCAGCAAGGGCGCCCGCAGACTGACAATCGAAGGATGGCCGCAAAACGTCGTGGACAGGGCCGCCCTCATTGTCACGGGATATTTTCAGGATATTCTTACTGACAGCGGACTGTGGAGGGGATTCACCTCTGCCTGCCATGACCTTTACGGATCATGGCTCCCATACTTCGACACTGAGGAGATCAACCACAACGACGGGGAATATGAGGGGTATGTACCGTTTGAGCTTAATCCGCAGGACGTCAGATTTCTCGTATGGTACGCTCTTTGCATGAATTATGAAGACCGCCGCGTCTGGGATCCACGCGACCCGGAGATTGAGGCGCTTGCGGCTGAATGGCATTCGATGCTCGACATAATTTATGACACAGCTCCTCAGCCTGACGGATACTTCCTCTGGCAAGGACTGGAGCTCCATAACAGTGAAGAACACCGACAACTGGCACAATTCTTCCACTGGCTCTTCCTGCACAGCTATCTGATGATGCCGGCTTTCGCGCTCTCCCTTCGGGAAATTATCGAACGTCCGGGCATGCAGGACACCTCCAATGTCACAGCGCTGCAGAATGCACTCGAAGAGGCCATGTCACAACTTCCCACCGGCCCGCTCGCACTGTATATGCGCGAATGGCTCGAACTGATACTTGAAAACAAGAGCATCACCGACATACAGAATAGAGAAAATGGCAAAGAAAGCCGTGATCCACGGACCGACAATCACGCCGATGATGAGAAGGAGGGGAATGACTCAGGCACACTGAATCCTACTTACCTCAAATTCGTGAAGGCGACCGGCGGCTCCCCTATCAAATTCATATCCGGATACGAGAGTCTCAATGACTTCTTTATCTATGCTCTCGGATGGTCAGCCGGCGAGAAACATCTGTCGCAGTTCAAGGATTGCCGCGACTTCGTGCTCCTTGTCAATCCTCACAAAGGGCTGCTCCTCGCCCACGACATCTGCCGATGCATATATATGCCCGATGAAAATCCATATTATGATAAAGAGTATGCCGCCACACATGCCATCGAGCTGCTAACGCGCAGAGGGGCTTGTCCCGCTGACCTGCTCCACTTCCTGTGGGATGCCGATGCAATCCCCGATGCGGCCTTTCCTCTTCATCATGCTGTATCCACCATGTCGGAAGAACAGAAGGAGATACGGCTCAAAGAAGCCAGAGCATTTGTAGCACGCAACCGCGACTTCATTGCCAGATGCTATCTCCAGCAATATTATCGCGGTGACTGACAAATAATTGTCACAATACACCACTCGTCTAAACGCTTACTTATGAAATTTCCAACTCCGCAAAGACTGCTGACGGCCTTGCTGCTGACAGCCTCCATCATCACCTCTTATGCACAGACCACACGCGAAGAGGTGATGGCCGATCCGGACAAATCCGGAGGCGTATATCTCGCATATCCTGTCACCGAGGCCATATCCACCCCGGCACCTAAGGGATACATCCCTGTGCATATCAGCCACTACGGACGCCACGGCTCGCGATATCTCATCAGCGACAATGACTATGAATGGGTGATTAAACTGCTGCAAAAAGCCAAAGAGGCGGATGCACTCACACCGCTCGGCGAGGATGTGCTCGTAAGGCTCGACTCGATTATGGTCGAGGCCAGAGGTAGAGGCGGCGACCTCTCGCCTCTCGGGGTAAGACAGCACAAAGGGATCGCGCATCGTATGATACGCAATTACCCGGAGGTGTTTGCCGACAGTGCCGCCATTAAAGCACGCAGCACGGTTGTCATCAGATGTATACTCAGCATGGCCGCATTCTGCGAAGAGCTCACGGCCTGCAATCCGAAGCTGCAGATATCACGTGACGCGTCCGAGCGGGATATGTATTACATGAATTATCACAGCCCGGAATCGAATGCCTTCACCTCCGGAGACTGGAAAATATACCACGACAAGTTTAAAAACGCGCACACTCATCCGGACCGTCTTATGGAGATCCTTTTCAAAGATAAAGATTTTGTCAAGGACTATGTGGTGCCCGACGATCTGATGTGGGGACTGTACTGGATTGCCTCCGACATGCAGGATATTGAGACTCCGGTCAGTTTCTATGACCTCTTCACCCCCGAAGAGCTGTTTGATCTATGGCAGACCAACAATTACGCCATCTATGTGCGCGACAGCAGCTATCCCGGCAGTAATGGTCTCGTCGTGGACAATGCAAAAAATCTTCTGCGCAATGTAATAGAGACAGCTGAAGCTTCTCTGCGCGGGGAAGGACCGGCAGCCGCCTTACGATTCGGCCATGACGGCAACATCATACCCTTCGCGGCGCTTCTTCAGCTGGAGGATTGCTATGGAGAAACAGAGAACTTCGATGACATATACAAAGTATTCGCGGACTTCAAAGTCTCACCGATGGCCGCAAATATTCAGATTATATTCTTTGCAAAAAAGAAGGATTTGAAAAACGGCCGCTGCATCAATCCGGACGATGTCCTTGTGAAGTTCCTCCACAATGAGAAGGAGGTCCACATCCCGCTCCACACTGACACATGGCCCTTCTATCCTTGGCCCGAGGTCCGCTCCTTCTACGAAAAAATACTCAACGAGCAATAAAAACCCCGTCTCATTACACATACACCGACTTCAAGATACAATGACCGCGCTCACTCCCGGATTATCATCCTACGGTGAGCGCGGTTAATTATTCTTGTTTTAGCTGGAAGTCGAGAAGCAGGTTAGCCGGAAAAATGCCTTCGGGAAAGCGGTCTAAATTTTGCCGAATATGGATTGCAGACGCAGTTTCAGCACTCCGAGTACAGCCTCGGAGAATATGCCGCCTGACATCTTGCTCGTGCCGAGCTGACGATTGATAAAGATTATCGGCACCTCCACGATCTTGAATTTCTTCAGATAGGTCTTAAACTTCATCTCTATCTGAAAGGCATATCCCTTGAATTGTATCTTGTCAAGGTCCAGCGTTTCAAGCACTTTGCGAGTATAGCATACAAAACCCGCCGTAGAGTCTCTGAGAGGCAGACGTGTGACGAAGCGCACATACGCCGAAGCAAAATAGGACATCAGCACACGTCCCATCGGCCAATTGACCACATTTACGCCGGTCACATACCGCGAACCGACAGACATGTCGGCCCCACGGTCCTTGCACTCATGATACAGGCGTGTCAGATCATCGGGATTGTGGGAGAAATCCGCATCCATCTCTATTATATACTGATAGTTGCGGGCAAGCGCCCATTTAAATCCATGGATATACGCTGTACCGAGACCGAGCTTGCCGCTCCGCGTCTCCAGATGAACCCTTCCGGGATACTCTTCCATCTTGGCGCGCACTGCATCCGCAGTACCGTCCGGCGAACCGTCATCAATTACCAGGACATCGAAATCATCGACTTTCGACATCACGGTATCTATCATGCGCGAGATATTCTCAATCTCGTTGTAGGTAGGAATTATTACCAGCACATCTGTCATACCGCAAAATTAATACTTTTTCAGCATTTATGGAGCAAATTTTGCCCGGAAACTACGATAATTCGCAATCTCAGAAACTGACATTGTATTTCCGGAGTAATTCCAGCGGATGATAGGACTCTTTGGAGATGCGAAGTCCGATGTCGCCGGAGTCATCCTCCCGGTTGATATACTCCACCTCAGGATGCGCCTGCAATATCCACTCGGCATACGCTTTGTTGATCATCTCGAAAGCTCCCGCCACCTCCCGCAATGCCTTCTCAATATGCACAAAAAGCGTGTCACCTTTTATATCGCCCACCGTGAAGGCGACAATGCCGCCCCCGGCATATCCCCTCAAGATCGCGCCTATATAATTGCCGTCGCCGGACGCTATCTGTCTGATGACCTCTCTATTCAGTCTACGCTCCTTCACCGCCATCTCCACATTGTAACCTTCGGCATCTATTCTGTCCATGAAGTCGAGCACTTCGCGGGCATTAGCTGAATCAAGCGCCTCAAGTCGCCAATCGGGATAAGCCGCCACAAACTGATTGACATGATTCCTCTTCTTGCCATACTTCTTGCCGGTGAGCGTGGCGAGGCTTACCGCCGAATATAGATAGTCACCCATATCGGGTATCAAGGAGACCTCGCGCGCTCCGACCTCTCTCAGTGACTCGAGCGCATACTCAGGCACGGCTGAGAATATAAGCGACATACCCTCTTGTCGACAATAATCCCTGAGCATGGCTACAGCATCAGCCAAGGGCATACTGCCGACAGGCAAGGAAAATGCCACGGACGACAGGTCATTTTCCACACGTCCCTTGATAAAAAGCGTATCATCTACGATTGCATACTCATACTTGAAGATCTCTACCCACATTAGCACACCACCGTAGGAGAAATCTGTGGTGCGCCCTTGCTCCCGACTGAGCAAAGGCCAGATCTTCTCCATCGCCTCGGGTGTGATCTTGCCAAACTCCAATCTGCCGGCTTGAGAGGATATCGTCTTGGCCAAAATATCAGCATCGGCACGCAAGACTGCATGGCGGTCTGTCGAAATTATATCTATAGCTGAAGGTCTGCAATATGTAGTCATAGTTGAATCAGAACTGCCTATACAGTGGCAAGCTTCGATATTATAACGGATGTAATGACCGGATTGTTGGGACACGGTCTGAGAGCGCTAAAAACAAAAGGGCTAACCCTCTCGGGCTAACCCTTTTGTGATCCGTGC
>CAYSJG010000027.1:0-9972 GCA_964431295.1 uncultured Sangeribacter sp.
TGCGGTACCGGTGCTTTCAATATAGAGGTCGAGTGATTTGGCATTCTTGAGATTAATGCCGGCATTTGTCAAGCGTTGCCAGTCCTCTCCTGCGGGAGCGTAGGCTATGATGTTGTCAGGGGTAGAGGTTTCTTCTGTGCGATATACCACTTTATACCAGATGCCGTTATTGCCGTCGCCTCCGTATGTGATGCAGCGGGTGTCGATATCCTTGATGATGTAGTCGCTGTCGGTGAGGTCCTCCTCTTTAGTCCCTTCGGGGAAGCAGATAGTGTAATTGACATCATCATCTGTAGCTAATCCCGGGCCGTCAAACCATACATAGTCACTGTCAAGTGAAGGCTTGATTTCAATTTCGAAAGAGGTCTGGCTGGGAGAGAAATTATTTGCAGCCGCACAGCTGAGTGTCACTGTATATTTGCCGCATACTTTTGCATTGACGACGAGTGAGTTGGCATTAGTGAATTCAATTGTGGCAGGCTCGTAATACAGGTCCTCGCGGTCCTTATGGTAGCTTGCAAGATCATCCTTGGTGACGGGAGTGAATGCCGGTGCGATTGTTGCGGAGAATACCTGACTGAATTTTTCGGCATTGTTATCAAGGAGCGTATTGCAGACTGCATTGTCTGTAGCACCGCCCTGACCTGCGATGATATATTTGTGGAAATATGTCGTTGTCTCGCCATCAGTTGTCTTTTCAGGCATAAAAGCTACTTCGCATTTAGTCGCTGCCCACTCAGCCTGATAATGCTTTAGGTAGTTGAAGGCATTGCTTGTCAGAGCTTCCAGGTTGTTGTGGAAGTTGTTGCCACCGTTGCGGGGAGCCCATTCGCAAGCTGCCAGGCCGTTGGCGAGGATTGTGCCCTTATATGTCTCTGTGGGGAGAAACTCCACGATGCCGGCCACAGCATAGTCCACTACATGACCCCATGTGCCGATGACGAGAGCGTTGTTGTCATCCTCGAATTTGGCTACAGTATTGTCACCTTCGGCGGTGTAAGCGTAAGCGTTGAGGTCCCAGCAGCAGTTGTGGTCTTCACGCCTCATGGCTGTTCCGTCGCCGGTGCCTTCGAGAGCGAATGTCTCGCATGCGAAGTCGCTGTTGGTGCGGAGATCCTTATAGATGGCGTGGCTGCGGCGGTCATAGAACTGAGAGGGATCCGCCTCTGCGTTCATGTAGCCGATCTGTGCGTTGACTGTCCATACGTCGGTGCCTTCGCCCCCTTCGCCGCTGCCGAAGATGTTGGGATCGAATTTAGCGTCTATGCGGCCGATCTTGGAGAGATACTGAGTGGCCTGCTTGGAGAGGTAGAGGTTGCCCCCGTTCTCCACGAATGTCCTGAGGGCTGCAAGAGTGGCCTCATCGGCGATTTCTGAGGGAAGCACCCCTTTCTCTACACCGCATTTGTCCAGATGTATCCAGATGTAGTCGAGCTTGGAGGCGTCAATTTTGCTCGTCTCGCCGGCTTTGATTACTGTGCCGTCGGGGTTTTCCCTCATGAAGAAATCGTAAGCGGCTTTCTCCTGAGGGTTGGTTGCATAGTCATTGGCCACGAGGATTCCCGCGTGCTCATAGGCTGAGGAGACGAGGGCACTGCTCGATACGGCAGCCAATAATGCCAGTCTTAAGATTCGTGTGTTCATTCTGTTTATGTAGGAGAGATTTTAGAAATTTGTTATGTTATGTTTTTTACCGTTGTAGATATATATTCCGGCCGGTAGTTCAAGGAGAGCCTCTTCAGGTGATACATTGCTTCTTATGACCATTCCTTGAAGATTATAGACATTATTGTCAACGATTTCAGTGGTGTCGGTGGCGATAGTTTCGACTCCAGAGCCATTGTTTCCTCCGAGCACCCAAGCCTTCAGGCTCTTGACATTGGCGTCTCCTTCGGCAAATGCTTCTATGCCATCCGCATCTGCGTCAGTGGGGAATACTCTAATGGAAGTGGCCCATTTGTCGTTGACGAAAATGTCGAGTATAGAGTGGTCGATGAAGACATTGAGCTTCAATTCTGAGCCGCGTGTGAGAAATTCAGGCAATGAGGCCTTGTAGAGTCCGTCGAAGGAGGGACCGTCGTTGACTATGCGGTTCATCCGGCGGAAGTCGCAGATGAGTTCACCGGTGGAAGGATTATAGGAGATGACTGCCTCGCCGTTGGCGCTTTTGAAGATGCGGAAGCCTACGGTGGCGCTGCCGACCTCAAAGACACCGAGAAGCTCAGCCTGACGTCCGGATACTCCGGTGAGATCGAGAGATCCGTTGAGATTGAAATTCTCACGGCTGAAGCCGCCGTTTTGACGAAGCCCCGTAAGTGTGGATGCAGGACGCTGCTGCAGTTCCCCTTTGTCATTGATTGACCATTCGCGCGGCAGGCTGTAGCAGTGTGCCCATCCGAGCTCGTAATTCTTGTCAGAGGGGAGCACATCGGGTACTATGCCGAGCGCTATCACTTTGGAGTTGTGTCGATATACTGTAGGGGAGAGGAGTCCGAGTCCGTGGCGCGACATCAGTTCGACCCCTTTCGGCAGTGTGAAGTTGGAGAGTGGCCGGAATCTGCCGTCGGCATCGATGGTGCCGGTCCAATAGAGCGTCCTCACGCCGAGAGATGTGTTTTGTGGAGTTACGGTGAAGAGCCATTTGTCATCGGAGATTTTGGTGACATTGGGCATTTCCCAGAATGTGCCGGCCTGAGCGGCGGATTTTCCGGCGAAGAATATGTCGCCGGGATTGTTGCTCCATCCGCCGGTGGCAGGGTCATATCGGTGGAGTGTGGTGGCTCCGATGCCATCCTTGGATGTGCCTACTATCAGATAACGGTTGTTGCCGTTGCGGAAGAAGTACACATCTCTGAAGTCATCGCTGAGGCCCTCCGGGCGGTTGTTGATGAGCGGATTGTCGGCTGTCTTGGTCCATTTGACAAGTCCGTTGTCATCAGGTGTGGCTCTGCAGATGGATGCATGGCCGTAGTCGACTGCAGTGTAGAGGATGTTGGGCTTGCCGCCTGTGATCAGGTCGTCGGAGAATACGCATCCGCTCCAGCATCCTTTCATGTCGTACGGTTCGCCCGGGGCTATGGCGATTGGCTCCTCTGTCCAGTCGTAAAGATTAGGGCTGGAGATATGTCCCCAGTGCAGACGCATCATGTAGGGGCCGTTGGCGTTTTTCTGGAAGAAGACATGGTAACGGTTGTCGTAGTAAGTCATGCCGTGAGTCTCGTTGGTCCAGGCAGCCTCGGGCATACCGTGGAAACGCGGGCGCAGATTGTCGTTGGCGAAGCGGGATGCCGGGATGTGGAGATCAAGCTCGTTTTCGGCCTTCCAGCCTGCTATTGTAGAGGCGGGTATGGCCTCGTCCCATATCTTTATTTCATCTATGACGCCATTGAATGCCTTAAGTTCGAAAGGACCGATCTTGGCGCTCTCCGTACCCATGCCGAGGTAGAGAGGAGACTGCTTTATCGTAGGACCGCCGGTGCAGCGGCCTTCACCCACAAGCTCGCCGTTGTTGTAGAGGTATATTTTACGGTCGTTGCCGTTGATTACGGCTGTGAGACAATTCCATTGGTTGACCGGCAGTGGGGTGTTGACACCGATGGTTACGGGCCATCCTCCTACAAACGTCTTGAATGACCATTTGCCGTTGAATCCTATGAAGAATCCGAATCCCGATTTGGAGGCTTCGTCATAGCATGATGCCAATGGTATCTGTTCGTTGGTCTCCATGTCGGCGGCTATAAGCGGATAGCAGGGGAGTCCTACCCACATGGAGATGGTCATTGTCTGGCTACCTTCAGGTATGATGTCGTTGATACGGGCGTTGACATGTGTGGTGTAGCCGTCAAAACGGAGGGCGTTACCTTCGGCGCCGGCTACATTCTCCGGGGTGAATTGTCCCTTGACGCTGAATGTATTGCCGGAGATTATCTCTTTGACAGCGCCCCCCTTGATGTCCATAGGGAAGTGAGCCACGAGTTTCGCCTGAGATGCGGATGCTCCGGCAAGTGTCAGACAGGATGCGAGGATGTAGGGTGTGTAATGGTTCATAACCTTCAGTGAAATTACCCCGGAGACACTCTCTTAATTTTATTTTGCAGAATCAGGAGAATATCTCCGGGGATAGATAAATGATATGTCGGATTATTTAACGACAGTTTTGGATACTTTGTTGCCGCAACGTACTACGTATATACCGGGCTGACGGTCAGCTGCATTTACGCGGATACCCTGCAGATTGTAATATACGGGAGCTTCATCGCTCTCTATGGTAATGTTCTCTACGGCTGAGTTCTCGTTGTCGGAGAGGTAGTTGAAGGCATTGCTTGTCAGAGCTTCCAGGTTGTTGTGGAAGTTGTTGCCACCGTTGCGGGGAGCCCATTCGCAAGCTGCCAGGCCGTTGGCGAGGATTGTGCCCTTATATGTCTCTGTGGGGAGAAACTCCACGATGCCGGCCACAGCATAGTCCACTACATGACCCCATGTGCCGATGACGAGAGCGTTGTTGTCATCCTCGAATTTGGCTACAGTATTGTCACCTTCGGCGGTGTAAGCGTAAGCGTTGAGGTCCCAGCAGCAGTTGTGGTCTTCACGCCTCATGGCTGTTCCGTCGCCGGTGCCTTCGAGAGCGAATGTCTCGCATGCGAAGTCGCTGTTGGTGCGGAGATCCTTATAGATGGCGTGGCTGCGGCGGTCATAGAACTGAGAGGGATCCGCCTCTGCGTTCATGTAGCCGATCTGTGCGTTGACTGTCCATACGTCGGTGCCTTCGCCCCCTTCGCCGCTGCCGAAGATGTTGGGATCGAATTTAGCGTCTGTGCGGCCAATCTTGGAGAGATACTGTGTGGCCTGCTTGGAGAGGTAGAGGTTGCCGCCGTTTTCTACGAATGTCTTGAGGGCTGCAAGAGTGGCCTCGTCGGCGATCTCTGCGGGAAGCACGCCTTTTTCAGCACCGCAGGCATCCAGATGTATCCAGATGAAGTCAAGATCGTTGGCATTGATTTTGCTCGTCTCGCCGGCTTTGATGACAACTCCGTCGGCGTTTTGTGCCATGAAGAAATCGTAAGCGGCTTTCTCCTGAGGGTTGGATTCAAAGTTGTTGGCCACGAGCATACCTGCGCGTTCGTTGGCAAATGACAGGGCTGTGCAGCTTACAGCAGCTGTCAGCAGCGCTGATTTAAGAATAACTGATTTCATAATAATTTTTTTTAATTATTTGTAAGTGTTCGGATTGAATGGCTGCTGCCATTGCAATCCGGACATTTACTTGAATTTTATTTATTGAGATAGTCGAGAGTGTTCTTGGTAAGACGCTCTATGTTGGATTGATAAGCGTTGCCGGTGCGTTCGTTGAATTCGTATGCCGACAGACCGTTGGCGATGCAGCCGCCGCGTGAAGCCTCGGTCGGGAATTCCAGGATGCCGCCTACGGCGTCGTCCACTACGTGTCCCCATGTGGCGAGTACGGTGCAGCCGTTCTGATTCTCGAATTTCTGCACTTTGTCCTCGCCCTCGGCAGTGTAGGAGAATGAGTTGAGGTCCCACATGCAGTTATGGTCTTCGCGCCATCCCGGACCCTCGAGTGCGTAAGTGGGGTAGGAGAACTGGTCGCAGGTGGTAAGCCCGGCGAAAATCTCATGTCCGCGGTGATCGTATTTCTGTACGAGATTGCAGTTGATAGCCCAGATGTCGGAGCCCTCGCCCCCTTCGCCGCTGCCGAAGATACCGGGGGCATACTGCTCGGAGAGATAGCCTAAAGGCACAGTGAGCTGAGTGGCGTGTTTGGCAAGATATATGCGTCCGCCTGCTGCGATATAGTTCTTGAGCGCGGTGATGGTATTGTCGCTGATCAGAGCGGAGGGAAGATTGCGCCAGCCGGGCTGGAGGCCTTCGCGGTCCACAAAGATCCATACTACGGGGTTCTCCTTGACATTGAGTCCGGAGATCTGGGCAGTGGTCATGATTGCTCCGTTCTCCTTATATGTATCCTGAAACCATTTGGCTGCGGCGATCTCGTCATCATCTGTGAGGTCATCGAGGGCGCAGGGCAGGAGCATGGCAATCTTCTCAGTGGATACGACATCGCAGAATGCTGTCACACCTTTGGACATAAGTCCGTCAGCATACAGGATTTTGACGGTATAGGCGATATCCTGGCCGGGAATCTGGCGCGGGATGACATAGCTTGTGGCGTCCTTGGGCAGGGTCGCGATCTCTTCGCTGTTGCACAATACTTTGATGCTCTCGATATTATCGGATGCGGGGAGTTGCCATGTCAGGACTACTTCGCGTCCGTCAGCTTCCGCTTTGAGCGCGGTGGCTGTGGGGAGATTCTCGTTGGCAGCCTCCGGCAGCTCCACATCGGAGCATGCCGGCAGGATTGCCAGAGTAGAAGCCACTGCTAAGAGTGACAGTATTGATTTTATTGTTTTCATGATTGTGATTGGCAAGTGATGTTACTTATAGAGGTCTCCGCTGTTTTCAACCTCGGCCAGAGGTATGGGGAGGAATATCTCGTCCTCGCTCATGCTGGCGCCCTGAAGGTAGGAGCGTACTTTTGATTCAGATGTGAAGTAGGCGTTCATCGTCTCTACAGCGTTGCCCCATCTTACGAGGTCAAACCATCTGTTGCCCTCCATGGCGAGCTCGAGTCGGCGCTCCATGCGGACTGCGCGGCGGGCGTAGTCCTGTGTCCATCCGGCGGCGGGATACTGACCCACTTTGTAGGACGCGATGCTTGGATTGCAGTCCACGGGAGTATAGTTGGGGTCGACGGAGCGGGCAGCCTTGGCGCGAACATCGTTGATCAGCTGGCGGGCAGTCTGCAGGTCGGAGTTGAGTTCGATGAGTGCCTCAGCCTTGAGCAGCAGGATATCGGCATAGCGTATCAGGCAGAAGTTGAGTCCGGATGCACCCCAGGGGAATCCCTGTACCATGTCGGGAGATGCGGGGTCGATCAGGCCTTTCTTGCCGGAATATTCGCCGTATACATCGTAGGCGCGAGTCCAGTTCATGTTGTACATATAGCCGCGGAAGGGCATGCCGATACGTCCTACTGTGAAGTCCAGACGCGGGTCTATGTTGCCGTCATAGTTGGTGGTCACTTTGCGGTCGTTGAATGTGCCGTCCAGATAGGGAAGGCCGTTGGCATCGGTGCGGTAGGCGTTTACAAGATTCTGACTTGCCAGGAAGAAGTCATCGCCGTTGCCGAAGAGATTGCCTTCGGAGTAGGTGGTGTTCAGAAGATTGCACCAGTTGATGTTGGCGTTGTTGTTGGCTGTGGAGAACTGTATTGCCATTATTGATTCGCCGCGGTTGTTGAACTCTATCTTGGACATGTCGAGGAAGTTCTGATAGAGCTGATACTGGCCGCTGCCGATTACATAGTCCGAGTAGGTGACCACTTCATCCCAGCTGTGGGTAAAGGCTGCCACTTTTGCGTATATTGCGGCTGCTACATATTTGTTGAAGCGTCCGGGCTGCTCCTGGGTGGCGGGGAGCACTTTGTAAGCGTCGGCGAGGTCCTTCTTGATGAAGTTGAAGATCTCTTCGCGTGTGTACTGGTCGGCTCTCGCGCTGTTGGGATCCTGATTCTCTACGAAGTAGGGGATACGCTCGAAGATGCGTATGAGGTCGAAGTAGAAGTAAGCCCGGAGCGTCTTCAGCTGTGCGATAAGGTTGTCGCTGTCAGAGATGTTTTCTGCAGTCTGTATGGCGTCTATTGCCTTGTTGCAGCGTGATATGGCGAAGTAATTGTTTTGCCACTTATTGAGACAGCTGACGTTGTCGCTGAGTATGTTGGAGATCTCGAGCTGATGGATGTTGGCCTCCATGGATACGCCGCCTCCTCCTTTGTATGCGTCATCGGAGCGTACGTCGAATATCCAGTTGGTGATGGGGCCTGCGAAGGCTTCGTTGTTGCCGAAGAAGTGTGATTGCAGACCGGCGTATGCGGCGACCATGATACCCTCTACGGTCTCATCGTTCATCTGCTCGGTGGTAAACTGCCCCTGTGGCTCCATCTCGAGCATGTCGTTGCAGGAAGCGGCTCCGAGCGACATAGCCGCTACAGCAGCCCACGCCATGCGTCCGGCATATTTTGTGATTATTGTTTTCATTGGTAGTGCGTAGTTTAGAATGTTAAGTTAAGACCTAAGGTGATCACACGCGAGCGGGGATAGGGACCATTGTCCACACGTGAGCCGTATACGCCGAGCGGCAGCTCGGGGTCGAGGCCTTTATATTTGGTGGCGGTGAATACATTTTCGAGCTGTCCGTAGATGCTGAGGTCCGTGGCGTGAATCGGTGTGAGCAGACGCTTGGGGAAGTTGTAGGCGAGCTTGATGTACTTCAGCTTGAAGTATGAGCCGTCCTCCACATAGTATGTGCTCATGCGTGTCTCGTTGTTGTCATCGGTGAGCGCGAGAGCAGGGATGTCGGTATTGGTATTGGTAGGTGTCCAGGCGTTGAGAAGGTCTGCGCTGCGGTTGGTGGAGACGCCTCCGTAGCTCATCAGATATAGCTGACGCTTTGTGGTGTTGTAGATGTCAAATCCGAAGTCTCCGCAGAAGAATGCGCTGAGAGAGACATTCTTATATGTAAATTCAAGGTTGAGACCCATGGAGAGGTCGGGGTTCGGGTCGCCGATGATGCAGCGGTCGTTCTCGTCGATCACGCCGTTGCCGTCGATGTCGCGGTAGATGAGTCTGCCTGCGCCTGCGCCGGGTTGTGTGGCGTGGTTGGCTGCCTCAGCGTCGGATTGGAAGATGCCGTCGCAGATATAGCCGTAGTAGATGCCGAGTGGCTGGTCCACCATCATGCGGATGTCGCCGCCTACGGTGTTGACGAGGCTGTTGAGACGCACGAGTTTATTCTTATAGTGCGAGAGGTTGAGGCTGCCGTTCCAGCGGAAGTCGCCGTAGTTGGGGCTGAAGTAATTGAGGGCTATTTCGAAGCCCTGGTTGTCCATATCGCCGGTATTCATCCATGTGGCCGCGTTCTCGCCGGCTACGGAGAGCACCGGTGGAATGGTGAGCATGTCGCGTGTGCGCTTCCAATAGTAGTCGAAGCTGAGACCGAGGGCGCCATTGAGTAGCGAGAAGTCCACGCCGATGTTGCTTTGTGTCGTGGTCTCCCATTTGAGGCTCTTGTTGCCGGTAGTGGCTACGATTACGCCGGGGATGGCTGTGTTGTTGGTGCCGTTGAGGTCGTATGCTCCGTTGCCGAGGTTGTAGGCGTAGGTGCTGTAGGAGGCATACCAATTGTCGATGGCGGAGTTGCCGTTCTGACCCCATCCGAAGCGGATCTTCATGTCGTTAAACCACCATGTCTGCGGGAAGAAGCTCTCGCGTGTGGGACGCCAGGCGACAGTGAAGGCGGGGAATACACCGGAGTTGCTGTTGCGGTCCAGACGCGACGACTGGTCGCGGCGGATAGTGAAGGAGGCGAGATAACGGTCGGCGAAGTTGTAGTCGGCCTTGAAGAAGATGGAGAAGAGTCCCCACTGGCGTTTTGTGCCGTTGTTGGTCTGTGTGCCCTCGCCTGAGTCGATGTGCATATAGTTGTTGTCCTCGAATGCGTAGTCTGTGCGGGCTGCGCCTACATTCTCGAACGTGTATTTGATAGCCTCTACGCCGAAGAGTGCGTTGACATGGTGCTTGTCAGCGAAGGTCTTTACATAGTTGGCAGTGTTGGTCCATGTCCATGTGTCACCCTGGCCGTATTCGCGGCTCATGCTGTTCATGTCGGAGGCGATGGTCTTGCGGTTGAGGTTGCGGTTGAAGTACTGGATATGCTCTATGCCGAGATTAGTCTTCAGTGTAAGACCGTCTACGGGCATTACGCTGAGAAACATGTTGCCGAATATGCGCCAGCTGGTGTTTTCGTTGTCACGGCCGTTGTAGAGCTGCTGCACGGGGTTGGCGATATCGGATGCTATCAGATCCATCGGGCGCGCCCAGTCACCGTCATTCCCTT
>CAYSJG010000027.1:9982-14281 GCA_964431295.1 uncultured Sangeribacter sp.
CTGGCGCATGGCGGTGTAGGGGATGCCGCGGTCGTCACCTGTCGAGAAGCCGCGGTCGTTCCAGTAGGCCACCATGAGATTCTCTCCTACGTTTACATATTTGCAGATGTTGTAAAGAGAATTTACTCGTGCGGAATAGCGGCGGTAGAATGTCTCTTTCATCATACCGTCCTGATTGATGAAGTTGCCGGAGAAGAGGAAGGACCCCTTGTCGCTGCTGTTGGATACGGTGGCGGTAAGGTTGTTGGTCCATGCAGTCCGGTATACCTCTTTCTGCCAGTCAGTGTCGGTGGTGGGATAATTCTTGTCACCTCCGATATATTCTACGAGCTGAGGTGTCTCGCCGTTGCCGTAGAGGGGATGGGAGGGGGAGATGTTGGAGTTGGCGCTGGCCGTCCAGTAAGCCTGTCCCCACTCTTCGGCGTTGAGCATTTTATAGCGTTTGCCCAGAGTCTGAAGTGAGGCGGCGTAGTTGACGTTGACGGTAAGCTTTCCGCTCTTGCCATGCTTGGTGGTGACGATAATCACGCCGTTGGCTGCCCGTGAGCCGTAGATGGAGGCGGAGGCGGCGTCTTTGAGCACTTGCAGTGACTCGATGTCATTGGGGTTGATGGAGGTGATGTTGTCGGTGGGCACTCCGTCCACTACATAGAGGGGGTCGTTGGAGTTGACGGTCGACATACCGCGGACACGGATTGTGCCGCCTCCGCCGGGGGCGGCGTTGGTGGTCACCTGCACACCGGGAAGACGTCCCTGCATCGAATTGATGATGCTTCCGCTGTTTTCGCTTATCGGCTCGTCCATATTCATCACGGATACCGCGCCGGTAAGGTCTGCTTTGCGCTGTGTGGTGTAGCCTACCACTACAAGCTCGTCGAGTGCGAGGGCATCCTCGTCCATTACTACATTGACTTTCGGCTCGGCTGTCACGCTCGTCCTCTTAAAGCCTACGTAGCTTACGTTGAGCTTGCTCCCCTTGGGTACTTTGATTTCAAACTGGCCGTCGATGTCGGTCACCGCAGCGTTGCTCTGGTTGGCAGCAGAGATGACTGTCGCCCCGATCAGAGGCTCGTTGTCTGTCTTGCTGCAGACTGTACCATGCACAGTGATGATCTCCTGTGCTTGCGCAAAGAGTGCCATTAAAAACAGCATTACTGCGCTCAGTAGCGATCTTTTCATGATAAAGTGTTTATGTTAGCTAAAAATTCTCTTCGATTTCAGCATGTCGATTTCAAGGTTGAGACTCTGAAATTTTAAGGGACAGGGTCTATTTGAAAGCGATGGTAAAATTAACGCTTATAGGTGTGGTGGCCTATAAGCGTTGTTGCAAGCGTTATAACGAAATTTTTGATGCACGAATTTTAACATCCGTTGCTACATTTTTAATATAATTTGCCTTTAGAGCGCACTCTTAAGGCTCCATCATGCGGGATTTTCCCGCAGCTCCGACGGGGTGACGGAGTATTCGTCACGGAAGCATTTTGTGAAATACGCCGGGGTGGAGAATCCGGTGGAGTATGCGATTTCGCTGATGGTGCGGTCTGTGGAGACAAGCATCTTTCGCGCTTTCTTCAGCCTATGCTTGCGGATGATCTCTACAGGAGAGTAGCCGGTGAGAGATTTTATCTTACGGTAGAATTGAGATCGGCCGAGACCCATGTCGGATGCAAGCTCCTCTACACTCAGCTGTGAATTGCCAAGCTTCTCGTCGAGTATCTTGAGAAAGAGTCCGTAGAATTCACTGTCAGCGTTGCCTCCGATGGCTGCCTGAAGGGCCATATTTGGTTCGGACTTGCTTTTATCTGATTCCGGAATGTCTGAATGCATCGCTGTCGTAATATCGGAGGTGTATATGTCGCGGATGCGTTTGCGATTCTCCACTAGACTTCTGCAGGTGGCCTTGAGCAATTCGCCGGAGAATGGTTTGGAGATATATCCCTCGGCGCCGCAATTGTATCCTTCCACTTTCTTTTCATCCTCCGCGCAGGCTGTAAGGAGCAGCATGGGGATGTGGGAGGTGGTGATGTCATTTTTCAGGCGCTTCACGCATTCATATCCGTCGATGCGTGGCATCATGACATCGCAGATGATGATGTCCGGCACATATTTGATGGCCATGCGTATCCCCTCTTTTCCGTCCGGTGCGGTGATGCATCTGTAATCATCGTTCATCAGAGTGGAGATAAGCAGGCGCATGTCGCTGTTGTCGTCTATGATCAGCATCAAAGGCCTGTCATCTTGCGATTCCGACTCCAGATCCAGGTTGTCTATTGATTCAATTGCCGCCAAGGCGCCGTCCCTCAGTGATTCATCCATCTTGGGCGTATGCTCGCCTTCGGGATTGTCGGGGGTATGTGTGATTGGGATTCTTACTGTAAAGGTTGTGATCTCTCCCTCTTTGCTGTCGGCTGATATGTCGCCGTGATGAAGCATCACAAAGGCTTTGGTAAGCGCCAGTCCGATGCCGGTGCCTTCGGAGTGGATGCGTCCGGCCTGATAGTAGCGCTCGAAGATATGCAGCAGGTCCTCTTTGCTGATGCCGTCGCCGGTATTGGTCACTTGGATGACGAGAGTGTTGCTCTCGACTGAGCAGCTGTAAGTGACTTCTCCGCCGTATGGCGTGTGCTTGAAGGCATTGCTGAGGAGATTGAAGACTACTCTCTGTATCTTCTCTTCATCAATGGCTGTCATGACACTCGCGGTGGGAAGTGTGACGCTGTACTTGATATGGTGGCGGTTGGCAAGATCGCGAAATGCTTCTGTCCATTCTGTGCTCAGCGCCGTGAGGTCGCATTCGGTCATCTGCAGATCTATCTTGTCATTTTCATATTTTCTGAAATCAAGTATCTGATTGACGAGCCGACGCAGTATCTTGACGTTTTTATCCACGAGTTGCAGCAGCAGCTTGCGCTCATCAGCGTTCATATCCGGATTGCGTATCATGCGTTCCACAGGTTCGCTGATGATGGTGAGGGGTGTGCGTAAATCGTGGGAGGCGTTGGTGAAGAATATCAGTTTTGAATTGGTAGCTTCTGCAAGTTGACGGTACAGGTCTTTCTGCTTGTCGCGCTCTTCGGCGAGCATCTGATTGGTCTCTCGGAGAATGCAGTGGTGACGTCGTGCGGTCCAGACTGATCTGAGAAGAAGAAACACGACAATCGATATCATGATTATAAGGGCGATGAGCGCGTATAGGAATGCATTTTGTATGGAATGCTTCTCCCAGTACTCATCCACCTTCCCTTTGAGATATTTTACTTTGGAAGTCTCGTCGGTGATGGAGAGATTGAGCAGCATCATCATGTCGGCGTTGCTGCGGTCGACGGCTCCGGCTATAGGGAGCATCTCTTTCTTGGGGTATGGTTTCCCTTCAAGGATCTCGAGGGCTCTCTTTATGATGATATTGCCGTCGGTGGGGTAGAGGAATGTGGCGTCGATCACGCCTTCCTTGACAGCTTTGATGCCGATATTTGGTGCGGCATCGATACCTATTACCTTGATATCGTCTCTGCCGAGTGATTTGGTCGCTTCTCTGGCGCCTATGGCCATGCGGTCATTGTGGGCGTATATCAGATTGGTCTCGGGATGCTGTCTGAGTGTCGCAAGTACCGCGCGCTGCGCTTCATCCTTGAGCCATCGGCCGCTACAGGTTGCCACGATGTTCATGCGGGGGATGCTGTCGCATGCCGACTTGAAGCCGAGATTGCGGTCGCGTGCCGGAGTGGAATCATCCAGACCGCGCACTTCGAGCACATTGACCGGCCCCTGAGGAAGCAGATTGGCGGCATATCTGGCGGCTTTATGCCCCAGCTCTTTGTTGTCTACTCCTATATAAGCGGTATAGGTGGTGTCGTTGATGTCCCTGTCGAAGATTATTACGGGTATCCCTTTATTGTAGACATCGCGTATTACGGGTGTCAGGGATTTCGCTTCGTTGGGCGCCACGATAATCAGGTCGAATTTGTTTTTGACAAAATAGTCGATGTCTTTGATCTGCTTGTCGCTGTTGTCTTCGGCTGAACGGATTTCTACTGTAGCGTTGTTGTGCAGAAACATTTCGCGTTCGATCTCCTGATTGCATTTAGAGCGCCAGTCGTCGCTGCTGCATTGCGACACACCTATCTTATATTGTTTAGGCTCGCGGTGACATCCGAAGGACAGAAGGACTGCCGCAAGGATTATGACTATTGTATGGTATCGCCTCATAAGGGTGGTTTGTAATAGTGTCTTGTTAGAGGTTCTTATTATAGTACTCCCGAATTTCAGACCGGCGGAGCGCGGTTTTAAGTCAAGGATAAG
>CAYSJG010000028.1:0-873 GCA_964431295.1 uncultured Sangeribacter sp.
CAACGAGGCTGCCATCAACGGCAAGACCGACTATCTCGAGGGTATGAAGGAGAATGTCATAGTAGGTCATCTTATCCCCGCCGGTACGGGACTCAGAGAGTACAACCGTCTGGTAGTGGCCAACAAGGAGGAGCTCGCTGCCATGCCTATCACTGATGACCCCGCGGCCATCGTAGAGGCTGAGGCTACAGAGATTCTCGACAGCGCGCCCGTGGCTGAATAAAATGTAAAGGTAAGAGGTTGGAGCCTGATGGCCTGAAATGCCGGACCGACAGGCGATAACCGTTCAGATGATAAGAAGAGGAGGATGTGTCAATATTCAGATACACCCTCCTCTTCCTTTAGCCCTGACCTTATAATATATTTTTAAGATAAGGGAGCCCGATTCTATAAAAATTTTAATTTGTGATACTGACTATACTTATATTGCTCGCCGGCCTGGGACTTATTCTCGCCGGAGCAAATTATCTTACCGACGGCGCCTCTTCCATAGCGCGTCGCTTCGGTATATCTGACCTTGTCGTCGGACTTACCATAGTGGCTTTCGGTACCTCTGCACCGGAATTGACCATCAGCATTCTTTCTGCCGTCCAGGGCAATACAGGTATGTCCGTAGGAAATGTAGTAGGCAGCAATATATTCAATGTGCTGCTCATCATCGGTGCGGTCGCATTGGTGCGTCCTGTCAAAGTGGAGCGTACCGTCATGAATAATGAGATACCGATGACCATCCTCGCGAGTGTGGCTCTCCTTGCTATGGGGCTCTCCCCTTGGCTCGATGGGTCTGCGGCGCAGGTGTCGCGGGTCAGCGGCATACTGCTGCTGCTCTTTATGGCCATATTCATGCGCTATCTCTTTGCGTCGGCCTCCTCC
>CAYSJG010000028.1:883-14147 GCA_964431295.1 uncultured Sangeribacter sp.
ACAAGGTTGCTGCGACAAAGCCCGAACCCGCTCCGGCCCCCTCTGACGCCAAAAAGCGCCCTCCCGTATGGCTGTCGGCGTTGATGATTGTCGGCGGACTCGCCGCGCTCGTATATGGAGGCGACATTTTTGTGGAGAGCGCATCGGAGATCGCTTCCGCGCTTGGAGTCAGCGATGCTGTCATCGGTCTTACAATTGTGGCCGCCGGCACATCACTGCCCGAGCTCGCCACCTCCCTTGCCGCCGCCTTCAAGGGTAACAACGACATGGCTGTCGGAAATGTCATCGGCAGCAATATTTTCAATATTTTTATGGTGCTCGGCACCGCCGCGGTCATACATCCTCTGCAGTTCAACGGCATCACCGTCGTCGATCTTGGTGTGATGACCGGAGGCACATTGCTCTTCTGGCTCTTTGGCTGGATTATTAAGACACGCACCATCACACGCCCTGAAGGAGGCATAATGGTCGCCGCATACTTAGCCTATATTGTCTGGCTTTTGCTTCACGTCTGAACACGTTTGCGCTTCCACCGGTTGTGGCTCCACAGCCAGTAAGAGGGGTTGCGGCGGATGCTCCCCTCAAGCTCACGGAGAAAGGCACGGGTGTAGGGATTCTCCTCTCCGTCATCAAGCGGCTTCAGACGACGGAAGGTCATCCGGTAATGGCCGCGACCCACAGGAAGCATCTCTACGTAGATAAATGCCGCATCCACCTTGCTGCCTATCGCTTCGCCACCATTGACGTATGCCGTGTCCTGACCGAGAAAAGCGGTCCAGTGTTTCAGCTCCGGAGTGAAGGGACGCTGATCGGATATAAATCCGCACACAAACAGCTTACCCTCACGATGAGTCTTAAGCAGATGTCTCACAGCGCGTGACATAGGGATATTCTCTGTGCCGAAGCGGCTGCGAAGCTCCAGCATCAGTCTGTCCATGGCTTTGTCGCGCAGAGCATGATAGATCTCGCAGGATTCCACACCCTGAGTGAAGTAGCGCGCCGCGCTCGTCACCCACTCCCAGTTGCCGTAATGACCAAGCATCAGCACCACTGACCGCCCGCTCGCCAATGCCTCGTTGACCAGGCCGACATCTACATATTCCACCCTGCGGTCCATCTCCGCATCAGAGATATGCGCCAGTTTGGCTGTCTCTATGAATATATCGCACAGATGACGGTAAAAATCCCTCTCTATGGCCAGCAACTCCTTCTCCTCTTTTTCAGGAAACACTGCACGCAGATTTTTGCGCACCACACCCACACGATACTTGATGACGCGGTGCAGCAGAAAGGAGGCCGCATCGCTCAGCCCGTACAGTGCTCCTAAAGGAAGGATGGCAAGCGATTTGACCATCCCCCGGATCAGATGATATTTTAAGGCGTCTCTCTTCTTCATGGCTTGACCCCGCAGCTCAAAATTTCAGGATTTCAGTCTGTCATAAATCTTGTCGATAATCTCCGCATCAACATTCTCGTCAAACTTACGGGCCCAGAAGTGCGGCACACTCTCGAGCAGCGGCATATCCTCCGCGCGGAATGTCCAGGGATGGCGGATGCTCTCGCCGCGCGTCCAGTCGATATACCGCATATTGCTCAGATTGACCTCCTTCTGACTCTTCACCGGAGCGGGTACAAAGAGATGCTCGCGGAAATCTGAATTGCATACCAGAGTGGGCAGGAAGATCTCGTCACACGTGCTTGTGTGGCGAAACACTTTCTCCAGCCACGACTCATTCTCGAGCACGTAGCGCGCAAGTGCATCCGTGATGCTAAACCATTGAGAGCCGAAATGAAACTTCACATCGCGGTTGATACGGTATCCTACCGCCATCTGCAGACCTTTGAAGATATGGTTGACGATGCGCGTGGGAAAGCTCCCCTCACCCTCCGGAAAAATCGTGTAATATCTGAAGCGCGTGAGAGTCGAGGTCTTGAACTCCCACAGGTTGATGAATTCCTTACCCTTGTGCGCGTCAAAAAATTCATGTACCTTCTCCTGGGATTTTATAGGCATGTCCATCCCCGAGAGGAGATGATAATAGTCATGGTGGCCCGTGGAGGTGGCGGCCTTCAGCAGCGCTATCTCGCTGCGCATTATGCTGACGCCTCCCCAGCGGACATCTATCCGCTCCGGAAGTATATGCAGCGCCGAGGAGCGTGTGATGTCGCGGAAATCCTCCGGATGAAAATCGCGCGCCTTTGCATCCACATGTAGAAAGATGTCATTCAGAGGATGATCCAGAAGCTCGATCATCTTGCGGAGCTGGCCGAAATTTTTGTGAGCCAGTATCAGATATGCGTGTTTACCCATAAGTCCCTCTGCTGATTCTGTGATAGTTATCTACTGATTATCTGCTGATTATGTGACGAGTCTGTGCTGATTATATTAAGGCACGCGCTCTAATAATGAGCTATCGTTCCTTGCCGGAATTGATAATATATGCCGCCATGCTGTCGCCGGGCATATTCCGCAGTCTGCTGTCCTTGTAATTTGTCTTCTGGAAAAATGCATCCTTTGTTAGCCGTCCGAAGGATTCCTCGGAGTAGGTGTCCATACAGTGGTCGCCCCACAAGGCATGTGTCGGATCCTGATCCTCATGAGGCATACGCCGCATCAACGCTACGGCTGTGGAGTTTACCTCGCAGGCGAGTCTGAAGAGAAGGTGATGGACGAAGTAATCTATCTTGCTGCTCTCCTCCTTCCAATATATATAATCAGCTTCGCGCCATATCCCCAGCAGCGGATTCCCCTTGCGTCCTCTTATGAAGCAGCTCTGTATGAAAGCATAGCTGCCGCGTATCTTCTCCCCGGCCATGTAGATGAAGAAGTCCTCATCCATGATGTGACGAGGCACAGGACGTGTCACGAAATCCGTGGCGTCAAACCATAGACCGCCATGCTCATACAGCAGAGCCACGCGGCAGATGTCGCTGAATTGCGTGTGCAGTATCTCCCCCCTCTTCCATCTCTCGACTATATAGTCCGGCAGGGTGATCCAGTCGAAGAGGGTGTGCTCGTCAAGCACCACTACCTCCTGGCTGAGGTGGCGGCGCATGCTCCGGAAACAGGCCTTCACCAGCTCGGGAGCATTCTCCTCCCCCTGAAACCATATGGTGAAGGCTCTCTCCGGCTCATCCTGCTCTGTCGGCTGAGGGGGCACTTTCACACCGCTTATCTGCGGAGCATATCTCCGCAGATAGCGCATGGCGCTTTTCAGAGTGGCCGAATATCTGCGGCGTCGCCGGGTCTCGCGGTCATGCCACACCGGATTGAGGATATGTCCTTGGACCACAAGCTGTGTCTGCATCACCAGCCTTCCAAGCGCTCTTGACAGTCTACTGCTCATCTTTCTTCTGATATGCTTTAAAATCATGTGACCACTGACGAGGGGTCATGTAATCTTCGCCGTACACTTTGGACAGATAGCTCCCCGGATCACTGAATCCGAGGAAGTCATAACCCTCGAAGGAGATATCCTTGAGAGTCCTGAAGCGATCCTTATGTATCACCGTGCGATAATTGGTCGTCCCGATGGCGTGCGCCACAAGTGGACTGTCACTGTAGGCGTTGTCGTGGACCGCACGTTCAAGACGCCGGCACCACCATCCCAGCGAGTGGTGATAGGATTTGAGGATCGAGACTAAATCCTTGCGCTGACGGTGGTAGATGCGGTTGTATATCCTCATAAGGCTGTGCATACGCTTACGGCAGGCCGTCGGCTCTTCGGGTACATGATCCAGAGGGAAGATGTCGAGAAATAGGCCGTATTCGCCGCTATAGCGGGCGGAGGATATCATCGTCGACGGGTCACATATCTTCGCAAAGCCCATCGCCGGAGAGCCTTTACCTGTCAGGATGCTCGACTCCAGATGATATCTGTCGCTGCGGTATATCTGCACAAAGCGGTCGAAGTCTTCACGAAGCATAAACATATCGGCGTCATCGTCCCAGGGGATGAAGCCTTTGTGGCGCACCGCCCCCAGCAGCGTCCCGCTTGACAGCGTGTAAGGGATGTCATGCGCACGGCAGAACCGGTCCACATCCTTCATGATCTCAAGGATCAGCTCCTGCTTCTCCCTGACTGTTAATTCTTTGACTTCTTCCATATATTATGCTTCTTTCAGGTATTCATATAATTGACGCAATATATCGTCCAGACCGTGGCGCGGTCTCCATCCTATGGATTGGAGGGCAGATGTGGAGAGATCGAGATGTGTGTCCGGAGGATAACCCATGTTGGCATCGATCTCCACCCTTACATTGATGTCGGGATTGAGCAGCTCCCTGACGCGGTGAGCCATATCGCGCACCGTGATATAGGTCTCCTCGTTGGCCACATTGTATGCCTTGCCGTCCTCGCCGTGGAGCAGGATCTGCAGGATGGCGGTGATCGCATCCACAATATGGCAGCAGGGTCGCGAAGAGAGACCCTCTGTGCGCAGCACTATATCCCTCCCCTCGACGGCGCATCTTACAAACTGGGCGATAAATCTATTGTCCGACTTCTCCACGCCCGCACCGGTGGTCTGCGTCAGCCGCGCTGATCTCACCGGTACTCCGTATTCGGCGGCGTAGGCGCAACAGAGATTCTCCGCCATACGCTTCCCCATAGGGTAGGAGCTCCGAAGGTCGCAGAGGCTGACATATCCCTGCATCTCTTCCGTCACCTTCACCGGCTCATGCATTGCGCCGTATACCTCCAGCGAAGAGAGGTACACCATCCCTTTCAGAGGTATCGTCCGCGCATAAGCGAGTATCCTGTCGGTATCCGCCACTATCGTATTGATTGTCTCCACAGGATGCTCCACGAAATATTTAGAGGATGTGGGGGCCGCTCCGTGCACTATATAGTCCACACTCCCCAAGGCAGGATAATCCAAAGTGCGCAGATCGCCGGCAATAAGTTTCACCTGAGGAGAGTCTCCGAAGAGACGCCTCCCTTTTTCGAGATTGCGTACAGGCGCGAGGATGCGTATCGACCGGTCCAGGGCACACAGGCATTTTATCAGCGAAGAGCCTATCAGGCCGGTGGCGCCGGTGATCAGAAAGGTGGTGTCGCGCAGCAACTCTCTTTCAGTAAATTCTTCGAGAAAACGGGCTGTATTCTCCATTTAATATCCGAATATCTGTTGGTTTTCATGCACCTCCACCATAGCGCGGAAGATGTAGAAATCCATTGGTGTCGTAATCTTTATATTCTCCACAGGTCCGATGATTGTATGCATCTTGTGGCCATACCGGCTCATCATCGTGCAGCTGTCGATGTAATCGTGTCTGCCGGCGAGGCGCGCCTCCTCGTGGGCTCTCAGTATGTCGGCGAGGCGGAATGTCTGGGGAGCCCTCGCTATCAGCGAGGCGTCGCGGGAGGGTATCTGCAGCGAACCGTCGGGTTGCGTCACGATAAATGTCTCCGTCGCGGCAGCGCAGGTGATGCAGTTGCCGTAGCGCTCCACTGTCGCGATATTGTCGCTGATGGTCTGCATGGTGATAAGCGGGCGCACACCGTCGTGGATGAGCACGTTGCAGTTTTCACCATATATCTCCCGGGCCGCTTTCAGACCGTGGTAGATGCTGTCCTGACCTGTCGCACCTCCCGCTACTGTCGCTACTACTTTGCTGATCTCAAATTTCTTGAGCTGTTTCTGCAGATAGGGTATCCAGTCCTCAAGGCATACCACTACAATTCCGTCGATCTCCGGATGATTGTCAAATAATTCCAGAGTATAGACTATCACCGGCTTGCCGTTGAGCTCAAGAAATTGTTTGGGCTTGGCTACGGTCTTCATGCGGCGCCCGGTCCCCCCGGCAAATATTACTGCTACATTTTTCATCGGTTTTGCGGTCTGTGGATTATGATTCACCATGCTCATCTGAATATCGGGTATATCCTATTTGTCATGCATTATACCGTGTCGCGGAAGCGTTGCGGTATCTCTGCCACCATCTTCAGCCCGTAGGTCGTCGGCTTGTTGAGGGCGAAGAGGGGACGGCATACTGTCTGCATCAGTCTGGCCACCTTTACGGAGGTGTCCCAGCCGCGGGCTTTCACACGGCTTATCCGCTCTATTGCGCGCTGCCTCTTCTGCTGATGACGAGCCCATCCGTCAGCGCTTCTGGACTCATCCGCCGATATCTCGCGGAGGCATTCTCTGTCTACGCCGCCGAAATGGAAGAGATAGAGATCCTTTGCAATATGATAATTTTTACCTTTGACTCTGTGATAGCCCCCTCCCCACGTGAGAGGCCGCGTTATTATGGAGGGTTTGGTATATCTCGAATAGAGCCAGCCGCGGCGGCGCTGGCTCAGGAAGGGCAGTCGGAAGTCCGCCGGGCCTTCATCGGGAAGATGTTGCAGCACATCCACTCCGAGTCCGGAATAGCAGGCGCGCTCCGGCAGGGAGGAGAGAAATTCGCGAAGTGACCGGCCAGTGGCAGGGTCGCATACAAGAAATTCATCCGCATCGGTGGCTATCACCATTTCAGCTCCTTCCTGCATAAGCGTGGCGGCAAGACGCGACATATAGCGCGAGCGTGCGTGGTCGGTGGCTGACACATTCCCCTGCATCTTCGCTATTTTAAGCGTATTGACCTCCTTACAGCATTCAGGGATGGTCTGGTCTTCACCGTCAAACACCACATACAGATTGGAGTGTCCGAGTTCGCGACCGTAATATTCCACCCATTTGCAGAGGAAACGGTCGTTGCGAACCATAGTCATCGCCTTAATATTTTTCGTAGCCATCCGGAATAATTGTCAGCAGCAATAAAATGAATACTTTACGCTCGGGAGAGCTGCAAAGGAGGGAGAGCAGATACAAATATAGCCAAAAAATCCGAAAATTGATGAAATTTATAAGACTTATAAGATTTATAAGATTTATAAGACTTGTAAGATTTATAATTCTTATAATCCCGCCTGATAATCCGCATAAGAAAAGATCCAATCAGCCGACGAAGGCTGATTGGACCAATTCAAGAGTGTGGAGTCAGAGCGATTATCTGACAATAAATTTGGCGGTGCGCACGGCTTTGCCGGTGTCGCCTTCAGCTGCAAGGCGAGCTATGTAGACGCCGGGCTGCAGGTTGAGCGGCATTTGATGTGTCACTCCGTCGGCGGCAAGTCCGCTGAAGCTGTCGGCAAGCATGCCTGTGGCCGAGTAGAGCTCTATAGATGCTATGTCGGCATTGTCGGATACGCGATAGCTCATCACGCCGTCTGCATACGCAAGATGTAACGAAGAGCTTTCAAGAGCGTTTATTCCGGTCTCTATACCTTTGCTGCCGAGGTTGACGGTGATGTTGGATTCCGCCGGGAGATTGAGGTTAAGGTACACACGATTGTTGGCGCTGTCATTGTAATAGCCGTTGGCGGTGCCTGCCTTAAGGGCGTCGAGCGAATCGTACTTTGTCATGTCGCTTTGGCTGACGTCATAATCCCCCTCTGCGTAAAGCATCGCATCATTGTCGGTGTCATAGTCGGGGAGGACGGAGCTTTCAGGCATGCTGTAGTTGTGTACGGTGATGAAGAGGTTGTGGGTCTCAGGGCAGCCTTCGTAGCCTTCACCGTACTTGTACAGGTCAAAGGTGAGATATCCGTCAGGCCATTCAGTATGCATGCACCACATATAATATTTTCCTTCCGTGATAGGATCGGGCGTGGTCCAGTCATCTTCATACATATATGCGTCGCTCCCTTTGGTCGGGTCGGCCGAGGGGTCGTGGTAATAGTCTATGCGGAGCTTGCTGCGGTCAATCTCCGCTGTGCTTGTATATGTATCGGCGGCGTAACGGGGTATTATGGCGCCGAGGCGGGCAAAGTGCGGCAGAGTGCCGAGGGGTGCGCTTACCGTAGTGCTCTTTTCATAGATATTCTTGGTATTGTTGAGATCTATCCATTTCCCCTCCGGGAAATTAACGGTGCGCGAGGATGTGTTTTCTGTAAGCACGGGCGCGACGAGTAGATCGCGGCCTACAAGATATTCGGTCTTCTCATTGGCCAGTATGGAGGGGTCCTCGTCATAGAAGTTGGGAGGGAGACACATGGGCGTGCCGTTGGTGGTAAACTTATGCGCCAGCGTATATATGTAGGGGAGGTAGCTGTATCGCATATTGAGCAGCTTCCCTATCTTCTCAGTGTCATATTTGTATGCTTCGGGTTCTGTCTGTGAGTGTGAGCGGGTCATGGGGGAGAAGGTGCAGAATTCCACCCAGCGGACATATAGCTCGCCATTGGTGTCGAAGCCGGCGTTTGCCGCAAATCCTCCCATATCGGAGCCGAGATAGCCGATGCCGGACATAGAGCCGTTGATAAGTGAAGGCACCTGAGCCTGCAGACCGGCCCATGAGCGCTGGATGTCGCCGGTCCACGGGAAGGTGGAGAAGCGTTGCATTCCGGCGGTTCCAGAGCGCGGCATCAGGAAGACACGGCGGCCGGGAAAATCGGTGCGCATGCCGTTGAAGACTGATTCGGTCCAGAGATTGCCGAATTCGTTGTGCACCTCTGCCACGGTACCTCCTTTGTGAGTGCAGTTGCCATCATGCTGCTCGGGCTCGCCGAGGTCGAGCCACCAGCCTTCGATACCCTCTTTCGTGCGAGCCTTGTAGAGGTTCCAGTACCAGTCGAGCGCTGCGGGATTGGTGCAGTCGAGCAAGCCTACTGTATTGCTTACCCAGCTCATCCCGCTCTGGCTTTTCGTAGCGAGATAGTCTGTCTGGTCGGCGAGGTAGCTGTAATTGCTGCACTCGCTGGAGAAGTAGGGCTCGGTGATTGCGATTGTCTTGACGTGCTGCTTGTTGAAGTTGGCCATCATCTCTGCGGGGTTGTTGTATTTCGGGCCCCAGTTGAGCTCGCCCATCTTGGAGGTAGAGCCTTGCCAGTCGATGTCAAACACTATGGCGTCCAGCGGAAGATTGGCCTTTTTGGTCTCGTTGACGGCTGTCTCTGCCTCTTCACGGCTTTTGAAACTGTATTTGGAGGTGATGTAGCCGAAGGCCCACATGGGAGGCAGCATCTGATGGCCGGTCAGGTCAATGTAATTGTTGATGACATTTTCCATCGAGCCCCCTCCGATATAATAGTAGGAGATGGGGGAGGGGGAAGCTGAGGAATACTTTGTGCCGTTGTCGGAAGAGGGAGTTATGGTCGCACCGCGGTACTGCGAGTCGAAGTATAGACCGTAGCCGTTGGTGGAGAGTATGAAGGGGATGTTGATATTGTGCGAATCGTCATCTATAGAGTATCCCCAATTTTGAGTGTTGTCGAGGGTGATGGTCTTGTTGTTGCGGTTGGCGTTATTGCCGGTATAGCCTCCGCCGTAGAACGCGCTCTCCTGCATCGGCTCAAACTGCATGGATATCTTCCCGGGAATATTGATAAGTCCGGTCTTCTCGGCAAGCTGTTCTGTCCCGTATCTGTTTTGGAAGCTTACGAGGCAGTTCTCTTTGTTGACTGACACCTTAATGCCGTTTTCTATCTCTATGAGCAGAGTGTTGTCATCCTCCACGATGTTGTAATACACCTTTTCCGGATTCTCTACCACAGCTATCGATTTGCGTTCCTGCTTGCCGGAGGCACTCTCCGGAAGTGTGAATATCTTTACGATGTTTTTGCTGTAAGGGGTAATCAGCAGTTTGCCGCCTTTCGCCGTGATGGTGACGGTGCCGTCTGCATCTGTATAGCTTTGAAAAGCCCCGAGCTTACCATCGGTGACGACTCCGCCGTTGGTGCTTCCATTGGCTGCGTAGGTGGCTTTGTTAGTAAACACGAGGTCGCCGCCACCGGCTTTGTCGGCTTCATTTTTACCGCCGTTGGAGATTACGAGATTGGTCGGTATTTTTTCGGAAGGAGCTGCCTAGTACCAGAGGCCGTTATCCTGTTTTGTCATGGCGTCGCCGGGATATTCTTCGGCATTGACGCAGCTGCCGCTGCTGTTCCAGGCCCATACATAGGGAGTGGCCCAGTTCTTGTCATTGGTGAAGTAGATATAATACTCCGCAGTCGGCTCAGGATCGGGATTCGGGTCCGGATCAGGATCAGGATCTGGGTTAGTTTCAGGGTGCTCCTGCATATATGTTTCGTACGGCGTACCTGTGGAGCCCTTGGCGTCTGTCTTCGTATAGACAGAGCCGTCGGAAGGAGTGAGATCCTCGGTCTTGCTGCCATTATCGTTGTTGTTGAAGATGATGCCGGCGATTGACTCGGAGCATTCGAATTGATAGATGCAGTTACTCCCCTCCTTGAGGGAAATTTGAGTGCCGGGCCATGCCGGGCCTACGGTGCCGTTGTCGCCCCATACATAGGCGCAGACTGTCTCGAATTTTGCTGTGCGGTTGTCAAAATAGTAGACTGCCGCTTGTGTCGCAAAAGCGATACATGTGAATACAGCAATCAGCAGTGCGCTTCGCAGATGTAGATTGAGCATTGGTAGAATTTAATAGTTTAGCAATAGTTATAAGTAATATCATTACAAAATTACGAAAAAAAGACCGGTTAAGCAAATTGCAGCACATCAATCCGACCTGCGCCGCGATATATCGCGGCACTGAGCGGTAACGCGATCAGCTGTATGAGATAAAGAATAGGCCGTATCGCTCAACGCGATGCGGCCTATAAAGTCAGTATGAAGATTCAGTGATTACTTATCCTCTTCGAGTGTGCAGATGGATACACGGTTCCAGGATTCCTCCTCAAACATGTTGCCGATGCCCTGACCCTCGGCTGTGATGCGGTTGGCGGCGATTTTGTAACGCTTGATGAGAGCGTCCTTGACAGCCTGTGCGCGCTGATTGGCCAGACGGATGTTTACATCCTCGGGACCGTCAGGTGAAGCATAACCCTTGATGACAACTTTGCTCTTGGGATGATTCTTGAGGAATGCGGCGATCATCTCGACGTTGGGCTGCTGGTCAGCTGTGATAGTGGTGCTGCCTACCTTGAAGAATACGTAGCGTACGGAGTTGAGCTGGTTGGTAACCTCTTTCACTACCTCGGGCTTGCGGTTCTGGCAAGCGGCCAGGTCAGCTGCGAGAGCGGCGTTGGTGGTGGCGAGAGCGGCGAGCTCGGCTGTCTGAGCCTCGTTGGCTACGCGCAGGTCGTTGATCACACCGTTGAGAGCGTCGATCTCAGCCTGGTTGTAGGGCTTCACGCACTCGAAGCCGGGGCCGAAGCAGTAGCTCACACCGGCGGTGAGGTTGAAGTTTACGCGATCTACATTATAAGCGTTGGAAGTAGCGGCGTTGCTGTAATCCATGTTCCAGAGCAGCGAGGGCTTGATGGCTACTGTCAGGTGCTCGGTTACGTGAAGGTTGAAGTTCAGACCGAATTTTGTGCCGAAGTAGTTGTAGTCATGGATCTTCTTGCTCTCCCAGTTCTCGAAGCGATGGCCCCAGCCGGCACCGGCTACGAGATCCATGTCGAAGAAGCGCTGCTCGCACTTGTAGCCTCCGAAGAGGTTGAAGAGGTTGACATTGCCATATACACCCAGGTACATGTCATCGAAAGCGGTTGTGCTGTGAGGTCCGCGTACTGTGGAGGTATTGATTGCCCAGAGATTTTCGATGCCGAGACCGAATACGGGAGTGATCTGCTTGCGTACGTCCAGTCCGATGACTGCACGCATGTCACCGAAGAATGCGTGATTGTGGATGGGAGTTGTCACACCGCCCTCGATACCGATTGACCAGTTGTCACCGAAAGAGGGAGTTGCTATCGCTTTCTCCTGTGCGGAAGCACCGAGAGCGGCAACAGCGAGAGATGCGAAAAGTACTTTTTTGAACATCTTGTTGTTGAATTGATTAATAAAAAGATTATATATTGATGTCGTATGTTTCATTAATATGTTACAATCCGGAGGGCGTTTTTGTTTTTGACATGCCCCCGGCAAATGTGGCGCAATATTCTTTGACGATGCAGTCTTCACACAGTGGACGGCGTGCCTTGCAGACATATCGTCCGTGAAGTATCAGCCAGTGGTGCGCTTTGGGGAGCATGTCTGCCGGTATATATTTCACAAGCTCTCTCTCGGTGGCGAGAGGGCCGGGAGAATTATTTGTAAGCCCGATGCGGTTGGAGACTCTGAATACATGTGTGTCCACTGCCATAGCCGCTTTACCCCATACTACCGAGAGCATCACGTTGGCTGTCTTGCGTCCTACTCCGGGAAGCCTCATCAGTCCGTCGATGTCGGATGGCATCTCGCCGCCAAACTCCTCGGTCAGCATCCGAGCTGCGTTGATGAGGTGTCGCGTCTTGTTGTTGGGAAAAGTGACGCTGCTGATGTAGCTGAATACTCTCTCTTCATCTGCCGCTGCCAGAGAAGCCGGATCAGGAAAGGCTTCGAAGAGGGGAGGGGTCACGAGGTTCACCCGCTTGTCGGTACACTGCGCGGAGAGTATCACCGCCAGTAGAAGATGAAAAGGGGTGTCGTATTCGAGCTCCGTCTTCGGGTCCGGCATCGACTGAGCGAATCGCTCCATCACCCCCTTGTATAGACTCCTTTTGTTGAGGGGTCTGCGAATTGCGCATTTTTTGGACAATGTGCAATCTTTATTCGTGGGTGTGACAAAGTCTGATGTCATCAGGCAGATATATGTGTGATTATGCTTATAAATTTAAATTTTATCAGTGGGCGGCGTCAAATTCGTGGAGGAATCGCACATCGTTTTCAGAGAACATTCTGAGATCCTTCACACGATATTTGAGGTTGGTGATACGCTCGATACCCATGCCGAAGGCGTAGCCGGTGTATTGTGTGGAATCAATGCCACAGGCTTCGAGCACATTGGGGTCGACCATGCCGCAGCCGAGTATCTCCACCCAGCCGGTGCCTTTGCAGAAGGGGCATCCCTTGCCGCCGCAGATGTGGCAACTGATGTCCATCTCCGCTGAGGGCTCTGTAAAGGGGAAGTAGGAGGGGCGCAGACGGATCTTGGTGTCCGGGCCGAACATCTCGCGGGCGAAGTGCAGCAGCGCCTGCTTTAGATCGGCGAAGGATACGTTGCGGTCTCTGTAGAGGCCCTCCACCTGATGGAAGAAGCAGTGTGCGCGCGCGGAGATCGCCTCGTTGCGGTACACGCGTCCGGGGCATATTATGCGGATCGGGGGCTTCTGACGCTCCATGGTGCGGGTCTTCACGGAGGAGGTGTGCGTGCGCAGGAGCACATCCGCGGGGGTACGCGAGATAAAGAAGGTGTCCTGCATGTCGCGGGCCGGATGGTCAGCGGGGAAATTCAGTGAGGAGAACACATGCCAGTCATCCTCGATCT
>CAYSJG010000029.1:0-10781 GCA_964431295.1 uncultured Sangeribacter sp.
TGAAAAATCTCATTTTTCTGCCCATATCCAGGCGCCCGGAAAGCGGTCCTGCACTCTGTTGAGCTCAGATACCAGGCTTTCGCGTCGAGAAGAGGAGGCGAGAGACACTCGGCTTGTCCGACCTTTGGTGACGACTTTCAGGACGGCCGCCACATCCTCCGGAGCGGATGCTATGTAGTCGGCAGCATCCTGCTCGCTGTGGAAGGTAGCTATTATGAGATGATAGCCGTCACGGTCGCTGTCGCCGGATACAGTCCCGGATACAGTCCCGTAGAGATCGGCAGCAGCAGGGAGCGGCTTGGCAGCAACCGGAGCGGACTTCTTATGTGTCCGTACCTGTGCTGCGTGGGACGCCGTATTGTTGTCGTCTTGGCCGAAGGAGTGTAACCGCAAGATTTTCTCCACCGGCACTATGGATGCCTCCACATGTCTGCGGTGAGCGTAGGGAGGGATGAGAAATGCCGATGCGAGAGCCACGACTACAAGCGCTATGGCCGCCGCGCCGGCAAATTGCCGGTTGATGGCTACATATATATTTCTGTCGGAAATCCTGCGGCGTCCGAAGATTGTGGGGACGGTGGCAGGCACCGGCATACGGTCAGCTTTGTCGGATGCTCCGGCGGCAATCTTCCGCGAGTCTGCGGCAGATGCCGCTCTCATGCCATTGTCGGCGGCAATCTCCCCAGTAGAGTCAGCCTCGTGGTCTTCGGCAGCGGTGCGGACGGGTGAGAGTCCTATGACATGGCAACCAAGAGCAGAGGCGAGCATGTCGGCCTTCATGCGGGGCGTGAAGAGTATGCGCTGTTCATCCCCCGTGGCGAGCGTCCCTATGTTGCCGATGCGGAGGGGGAGTCCCTCCTCCAGACGACGCCTCATCATGTCGACATCTCTCATCAGCCTTTCTCTGGCCGCTGTATAATTGAGAGAGTATCGGCGGGCGTAGGAGCTTGCGAGAAGTCCGTCATCGCTTGAAATCGCAGGGTTGAACTGCACCCCTCTTTGCGGAGGAGCAATGATATCCCTTTCGGCATCGAAGAGAGCCGGAGTATATACAGCGACAAACGCGCCGAGACCGGGAATAATCACGCAGTCGTGGTGCTGAAGCAGATACTCTATATGTAGGGACAAATCAGTCATTGCGTTATGTGCCGTAAGCCGTGTTCAGCCGTTCAAGCGAGTGCAAAGGTAACATAAAAAACTCATATTTTCGCAGTAATCGGCATCAATATTTTGCAGAAAAATTGCCGGATATTCAGCGGTGCGAGGGTAGAAAAGACTCAATGGTTTGTATGTCAACGCCATATTCGGCGGCCATTTTTTTATCAAGAATTTCATCCTCGTACTGAAATCTGAGCCTGTGTAGCCAAGCCCGCATTAGATAGATATATCCATTGCGAGAGTATGCGGCAAGTGCTTGTCTTACAGCCTCATCCGCTTCATTGAGCTCCTCTTGGGCGATGAGGGAGCGTATCAGCCCGATGTGGAGTATGGGCTGAATGTCAGGGTCTTTCTCAAGAGCGAGCGCCTCCTGATAGAGCGTGTGGGCCTCTTTGAAGTCCTGCCGTATTTCAGCGCAGCGGGCCAGTCCGGTGCATGCGTCGGGCTGTGTCGGGTCGATACTTCTGATGATGCGGAAATCGCGGGCGGCCGCCGCAGTGTCATTGTGCGCGAGCAGTATCTGTGCTCTGATTCTTCTTGGCTGCAGAAGTGTCGAGTCGTCGGCGAGCACGATGTCCAGGTCGGCGAGTGCGTCCTCTTCCCGTCCCATGGCGATATAGGTGAGCGCGCGCGAAGAGAGTATGGCAGATGATCGCGGCGCCTTGACGAGCCCTATTTCAAATGCCTCGAGAGCCTCGCCGTATTTATGTCTGTTGGAGAGGCAGACGCCCAGATTGGCGAAGAGCATAGGATTGCCCGGATGGGAGGGGGAGAGTCGCAGAGCCGCACGTATCATCTCCTCCGCGCGGTCCCATCTCTCGGCGGCGATAGCCTTGTCGGCCGAGTCGGCATAGGCGAGATATTGCTCTTCGGGTGAAATAGTGGCGGCAGTGGCGCCGGAGTATACCGACATAATCACCATGACAGCGGAGAGCAGCAGGTGATTTAAAGCCCCGTGGTTTAAAAATTCAGCTCCCGGAAGGAGTCTGAAAAAGAGAGGCACCCGCCCAAGGGTGAGCAGGTGCCTCTTGTATGAGATTGAAGTCATGTGTAGTGCTTATTTACTGCTCTCGGTCTTATAGAAGTTGTCCTTGCCCATCTGCAGGAAATTCTTATATCCCGGGATGTCCTCCTTATATACGAAAGATGGAGCGAGCGGCTTGCCCTTCTTGTCGACGATGACATGGAACGGCTGAGCGTTGGCGCCAAACTTGGATCTCTGGAGATATGACCACTTGTCGCCATAGGTGCGGAGCGTGCGTACAGTGCCGTCCTTTTCCGTAATCTTGATCGGCTCCGGGAGCTCCTTCTTCTCATCGACCATCAGAGTGACGAGTATGAAGTCATTGTCGATCGAAGCCTTGACACCGGGGTCGGTCCATACAGCGGCTTCCATCTTGCGGCAGTTGACACATCCGTAGCCGGAGAAGTCGAGCAATACGGGCTTGTCGAGCTGCGCGGCGAGCTTCATACCCTCTTCGAAGTCATCCACCTGTGCGTGTACATCTCCCTCGTAGAGCGAGAAGTCCTGTGTGGAGATAGGGGGTGAGAAAGCGGATATGGATTTAAGAGGAGCGCCCCAGAGTCCGGGCAGCATATATACCGCGAATGCGAATGATATGCATGCGAGCATGAATCTTGTGACACTGCATTTCTCTACTTCGTCATCGTGGGGGAAGCGGAGTTTGCCGAGCAGATAGACACCGAGCAGGAAGAAGATGACGATCCAGAGAGCCACGAAGACCTCACGGTCCAGTATTCTCCATCCGTAGGCGAGGTCGGCCACGGAGAGGAATTTGAGGGAGAGAGCAAGCTCGAGGAATCCGAGGACCACCTTGACAGTATTCATCCATCCGCCGCTCTTGGGCATAGCCTTGAGCATGGTGGGGAACATCGCGAAGATTGAGAAGGGAAGGGCAAGCGCGAGCGCGAAGCCGAACATACCCACGGCGGGCGATACGAAGTTGGAGGTGGCGGCGGCCTCTACGAGGAGAGTGCCGATGATGGGGCCGGTGCAGGAGAATGATACGAGCACGAGCGTGAAGGCCATGAAGAAGATGGAGAGCAGTCCCGTGGTGGAGTCCACCTTGGAGTCCATCTTGTTGGTCCATGATGAGGGGAGGGTCAGTTCGAATCCTCCCATGAATGATATGGCGAAGACTACGAGCAGCAGGAAGAAGATGATGTTGAATACTGCTGAGGTGGCGAGCTCATTGAGCGCCGAAGCGCCGAAGGCGACGGTGACGAGGAGTCCGAGCGCCACATAGATGACTATGATGGAGAGGCCGTAGATGGTGGCCTGTCCTATGGATTTACGGCGGTCCTTGTTCTGCTTGAGGAAGAAGGATACGGTCATAGGAATCATGGGCCAGACGCAGGGAGTGACGAGCGCGATGAGTCCTCCGATAAATCCGGCGATGAAGATGTACCAGAGGCTGCGGCTTTCCTGCTCAGGCGCATTTTCGAATTCGCGGAGTTCTGCCTCGACGTTTTGCCACCAGGAAGCGTCCGTCTCATCGCCTGTAAGATTTACCGCCGGTGTGCCGGAGAGGGCCTCGTTCTGGAGCGAGTCAGTGACTTCGGCGATCTCCTCTACTTTCTCCTCGTCAGTCTGCTTCTCTTCGGAAGCGGCGGTCTCCTTGAGGGCGTCATATTTACCCTTGACCATTTTGGCGGTGCCGATCTGCACGCATCCGGTGTCGTTGCAGGCCTGTCCCTGTATCTCTACGTTGGCCGAGAAATCCTTGGCTGTGGGCTGCAGCTTCTGAGTGAAAGTGACGGAGCCGCTGTAGAAATGCTGGTCCACCTCGAATACGTCATCATATTCAGTGGTGTATTTCTTGTTGGGCACGGGGGCGCCGATCTTGCGGCATCCCTTGACATCGATAAAGAATTTGAGAGGCATGGAGCCTCCGGCGGGATTGTCCACAGCGTACATGTGGTATCCCGATGCGATTTTAGCTGTGATGACAATAGCGGGATGGTCAGTATTGTCATTGACAAGACTGACGGTCCAGCTGACAGCATCTGCGGCCATGGCTATGACCGCAGCGCAAAGAAGAGTGATGCTGAGAAAAAGACGTTTCATGGTTATTGATTAGTGTCAGTTTCGGAATAAATAGCGTCAACGGCCTCAGCCTGACATACGATGTGTGATGCATCGAGCAGGCAGGCTATCACCTGACAATTTTCGGGCACCCATCCCTGATCGAGCGTGATGGTGGCGGCGTCCTGCGGATTTGCTCCGATCTCAAACATATTGCCGATGGAGAGTCCCCATTCGGGATAGAAGGTATTGCGGAGCACGTGGTTGTGGACATAGTCAGCCACGGGCTTGCCGTTGGCGATCTGGAATCCGACTATGCCGTCCTCCACGAGGTAGAGCTGCATGTACATCTCCTGAGTGGTATATTCGTTGAACTCGGCGCTCCATTCCACGGTGAGTTCCCTGGAGTCAGGGTCATAGGCGGAATTGAGCTGAAGATTGGCCGGAGCGGGCTGCTCGAGGGCTGTTCTTACCAGCGAACTCCATTGCATGGTGTTGGTGACGGGGGCGGTGAGGTTGATGCAGGCAGCGGGGAATGCTCCCGGTCTGAACTGCTGATAGAGGAATGTGGCCGCCGGGCTGGTGAGCTGAATATTGCCGAGGGGAATGGTAAACTGCGTGTTCTCCGGATGGAGATTGACAGCGAGCACCTGTCCCGGGAAAGACTCCTGAAGGCTGTGTACGACAGCCGCGCCCTCCGGACAGTTGGTGCATCTCTGTCCGGTGAATTCGAATATGGCGACCTTTCTCTGCACCTGAGGTCGGGGATTCTCAATGAATCGGTCATCCTCGGGGACCTCGCTGCATGCACCCAGGAGAGTGGCCGCCAATGCAGCGGATGCGAGGAGCGTGTATATTGGATATTTCATCGCTTAAATATGTTCAAATGGAAATATATCAGAAATTATAGCTGTAAGTGAAGGAGAATCCCTTGGTGGCGGGCACCCATCTGCAGACACCTCCCGCGCAGTTGAATCCGGCGCGGTTGCGTCCGAATGAGAGCGTGAATCTGTTGGCCTTCACATTGTAGGTCACCATAGCGGTGTAGTAGTTGATTTTGGTTTTGCCGAGATTATATGTGTCGGTATAGGTGAGCATCCAGTGGGGTGCGAGCGAAAGCTCGGCCACGGTGGCAAACCAGTCACCCTCGTCCTGCTTGGTGGTGAGATACTGCAGTTCCACTCGGAGCTGTACCTTCTTGGCTATCTTCCATTGTCCTTCGAGTATGAAAGTATTGGCTGTGACGATAGGCTGTGACTCTTCACCTTCGATTTCGGAATGTCCGAATATTTTCTCCTGATTGAATTTCTGAAGGAAGTAGAAGAGTGTGAACTGGAGTTTGCGGCTAAACTTCTTGCTGATCTCGAAATTGAGGTCAGAATATCTTAGCGACCCGATTTTCCAGTAAGCCGATCCGTGTCCGTCGGATCCCATAGTGGCATCGATGGGGTAGCCGAGGGGTGCGGAATTGTCGAGGTCGGAGATATATGAGGCGGAGAGACGTAGCGAAGTGCCATATTTGCCTCCGAGTGCGGTGCCTCTCTTGAAGAGGTATCCGAGCTGAGCCTGGAAGGCCCATTCGCCGTTCCAATTGGTAGCATAGGGATAGAGGGCGGCCAGAGTATATGTCTGTGTGTTGGTGAAGGCAGGGAGGTGGTTGATGAAGCCGTTGCCGTTTTCACCGGTGAGGAGTCTGTCGGACATATAGCTCATGTTTTCGCTGCGCTTGGCCTGTATGAATCCGGAGAATCCCGAGCGGGTATAGCTCAGCGAGAGCATCTCGGCGTGACCGCGAGAGTAGATGTATCTGTTTACGTAGTTGGGGTCGTTGTTTTTGATGGCGAACTCAGCGAGGAGGTTGAAGTCTTTGAGTCTGGCGTTGACCCTGCCGTCGAATGCACCGACATTTTCCGGTACGAAGAGTTTGTATTCCTGTTCGGGGAGGACCGGAATATCCTGCTGTCCCTGATGTTTGCCGACATAGGAGAATCCGAGTGTGACACCGTAATCATTGCCGAAAGCCTTGGGGAAAGACTCATCGAGAGCCCAGTCGGCGTTGGCGCCCCATATCAGGGCCGGTGTATGCTTCCAGAAATATCTCTCTTTGCCGACGAGTCCGGTGATGTAAAGACCGTTGACCGGATTGAGCTTGATACGTCCGCCGCGGATTGCTCCGTCGACTCCGAGCGCTCTGTCCTGATATGTGCGGAGGATGAGTCCGGATCCGAACTGCTCATAGAAGTCGCCGGCAGTGATCTGGAGCCATTTATATCTGCCGGTGGCCCAGAAATATGGTACGCCCCAACCGGCGAAATCCGGGTCATATCCCGGGAGCGGGTATTTGGTCCACTGGAATCTGGCGCCTGCAGATATATAAGGTGCGTTGACTGTAAAGTCGAAGTATGTGTTGTTGAGTACCGGCTTTTCGTAGTCCTGAGTGTTGATGGCTTCGTCCTGCATCGGCACCATGAATTCTGTCTGTATGGAGCCGGTGGCTCTGACCTTGGACCACCATGAGTCTTTGGGCGCCTGGGGAGCGATATCCGGTACCATGACAGTTTTGCCCTCGTAAGTCCTGGGGACGAGCTTAACGCTGTCAGTGGTCTCGGCGAGCGCGGTCATCGGCATGACTGCGGCGGTTAGTGACATGCAGGTGATGAGTCTGGGCAGTCTGTGTTTCATGTTAAAGTATGAAAGGTTAGAAAAGTATTGCGGGGAGGGCGTCAGCAGACGTCCTTCCCGCGTGAGTGGTCATAAATTATTTGATGGCGCTCTTGACGGCTTCGTAGATGTCGTCCTCGCCACCTTCGATGTATCCCTGATGGGTCCAGACGATGTTGCCGTTGCCGTCCACGACGAATACGTGCGGTATGTCGTTGACCCCCATCTGGCGTTTAAACTCCTCATTGGGGTCGAGCAGCACATCATACTCCCATCCCTTCATAGTGATGAGCGGCTTCACCTTCTGTACATCCTGTGCCTTGTCGGTGGAGACGGCGATCACTTTTACTCCGGTCTCGTCCTGCCAGTCGGGATAGACTTCGTGGATGGCCTTGAGCTCGCGCAGACACGGTTTGCACCATGTGGCGAAGAATGAGATGACGATGGGTTTGCCGTCGGCGGCGAGCTGTGCGGTATCGACGGTTTTGCCGTTGATGTCATTGAGTGTGACTGAGGGGAGTTCCGCAGATGCGGAGAGGCCGACAGTCATCAGCAATGCGGCTGCGATAAGTTTTTTAAACATATGCTTTGCAATTCTAAAAATTATTTACAGATATTGTCAGCAGCGGATTTTGGAGATTCGCGTGCAGTTGCATCCGCTAAGTTAATAAAAAAACTTCAATATGAGCGAAAAATTGTAGAGACGTAATGTAATATAATTGTGAAAATATGTTGCGTAACAGAGTTTCTTTGTATTTTAATGTATTCTTCATAAATTTGCGCATCAACCTGCAGCTGTGCCGCGTGTCCGCTGCAAGGATGTACCGTAAATATAAAATAAACCAATATGGCTCTATCCCGAAGCATTTCGGGGAGCGAGTCTATAAATCTAATAAAATCATGAAAACGAGACAATTGTTGTTGGGGGATGAAGCTCTTGCCCTTGGCGCGATCCGTGCGGGTCTGTCAGGAGCTTATGCCTATCCCGGTACTCCCTCGACGGAGATACTTGAGTATGTGCAGCAGGATCCTACTGCTCGCAGCCGTGGCATCCACAGCCATTGGAGCAGCAATGAGAAGACGGCGGTCGAGGAGGCTCTCGGCATGTCGTATTGCGGCAAGCGGGCCATGGTGTCGATGAAGCATGTGGGTATGAATGTGGCGGCCGACGCTTTTGTCAACAGTGCGATGACAGGCGCCAACGGCGGTCTGCTGGTGATAGCGGCCGACGACCCGTCGATGCACAGCTCTCAAAACGAGCAGGACTCCCGTTTCTATGGCGACTTTGCGCTGATACCCGTGCTGGAGCCCTCCAATCAGCAGGAGGCTTATGATATGGCGGCATACGGTTTTGAGCTCTCCGAGCGTTACTCCATCCCTGTGATGGTGCGTCTGGTGACACGTCTCAGCCATAGCCGCGCCGTAGTGGAGACCGAGAGCGACAATGCCCCGGAGAATACACTTCACTATCCGAAGAATCTGCGTCAGTGGGTACTGATGCCGGCAGTGTCAAAAGAGCGGTATAAGGTGCTGCTCAAGGACTATGACTCCTTTGAGGAGGCCTCAGAGAATTCACCCTTCAACAGATATATCGACGGTGAGGACCATACTCTGGGCATAGTTGCCAGCGGTATAGGCTTCAATTATCTCAACGAGGTGTTTGGAGGCAAGGTGCCTTATCCGGTGGTGAAAATATCCCAATATCCCCTCCCCAGAAAGATGCTGCGCCGCCTTTTCAGGGAGTGTGAGGCTGTGATGGTGATAGAGGAGGGACAGCCCTTTATCGAGAAGCGTCTCCGCGGTCTGCTCGACCTTCGCGGCAAAGTATACGGCAAGTTGAGCGGCGAACTCAATCTTACCGGCGAACTGACTCCCGATCTGGTGAAAGAGGGTCTGGCGAAAGTGAAAGGTGAGAGTGGATGTCTGAAGCCGTGTGAGATACGCGCCGCCTCGCAGGTGACCAAGCCTCGTCCGCCGGCCTTGTGTCAGGGATGTGGCCACCGTGATGTATACGCAGCGCTCAATAAGGCTCTTGCCGACTATGAAAGCCCGAAAGTGTTCGGCGACATAGGCTGCTATACCTTGGGATTCCTCTCCCCGTTTAATGCCATCGATTCAGTAGTGGATATGGGCGCCTCGATCACGATGGCTAAAGGTGCGGCGGATGCCGGACAGTATCCCTCGGTGGCTGTGATAGGCGACTCGACATTCACTCATTCCGGCATGACGGGCCTTCTGGACGCCATCAACGAGGATAGCGACATCACAGTGATAATATCCGACAATCTGACTACAGGTATGACCGGCGGTCAGGATTCGCAGGGTACAGGTAAGCTGGAACAGATATGCCTCGGTCTGGGTGCTGACCCGGCTCATGTGCGCACCATCGACTCGCTGCCTAAGAATGTAGAGGAGATGCGCAAGCTGTTCCGCGAAGAGTTTGACCATCACGGTCTGTCGGTGATCGTGTCGCGCAGAGAGTGTATTCAGACCGCGCGTCGTCATGCTTCAGCCAAGAAATGAAGCACGTCGGCAGTGCGCGACAGATATAATTATGACGTTCTGGATCCGGGGGAAGGAAGAGGGTAAACAGAAAATAAAATAATTCATGAAAACAGATATAGTATTGGCAGGTGTAGGGGGTCAAGGTATCCTCTCGATAGCCACAATCCTCGGCGCTGCCGCTCTCGAGGAGGGTCTTCATCTCAAGCAGGCCGAAGTGCACGGCATGTCGCAGCGCGGCGGCGACGTGCAGTCAAATCTCCGCATCAGCGATGAGCCGATAGCATCGGATCTGATACCTCTCGGCGGGGCAGATCTGATAGTGTCGCTGGAGCCTATGGAAGCTCTGCGTTATCTGCCCTATCTTGCACCGGAGGGTGTGGTGGTGACAAGCACCGTCCCCTTCGTAAACATCGGCGACTATCCGGCCATGGAGACGATAATGGCCGAGCTGGACGCGCTGCCTAATGTGGTGGCTTTCGATATGGACGAGAAAGCCAAGGAGGTGGCGACGGCGCGCAGTGCCAATATGGTGCTACTCGGTGCGTGCGCACCTTTTGTGAAGGGTCTGGGCAAGTCAGAGATAGAGGATGGCATCCGCCGGGTGTTCGGCCGCAAGGGCGAGCAGATCGTGGAGTCGAATCTAAAGGCCTTCCGCGCAGGATGGGAGATGTCTGAAAAGAAGTGAAACGAAAATTTAGAATACAGATATGTACCCTATAGATAGCAGGATACTCGACAGTGTGCTGAAACGTCTGGAAATTCCGGATATCACCAGCGCGACCATACGCCAGATAGCGTCAGTGGCCGCGGAGGTAGAGCAGGAGGCGGGCGCTCGCTGCATCCATCTTGAGCTCGGCAATCCCGGTCTGCCGGCGGAATCGATAGGCATTGAGGCTGAATGCACGGCTCTCCGCCAGGGGGTGGCCAATAAATATCCGGACATCGCGGGGCTTGCTCCGCTGAAGCATGCCGGTTCTAATTTTCTGAAAGCCTTTATGGATATTGATGTGCCGGCGAAGTGCATCGTGCCGACTGTCGGCTCGATGCAGGGCACATTCACGATGGCTCTGCTGCTGAGTCAGCGTATTCCCGGCAAGGACACGATGCTGATACTGAATCCGGGTTTTCCCGCTCAGCGTCATCAGGCGAAGTTGCTCGGCATCCCGACCGTGTCGTTTGATATATACAACTATCGCGGCAAGGCTCTTGAGGCGAAGCTCGAGGAGGTGTTGTCGTGCGGACGTATCACCTCCATGATATATTCAAACCCCAACAACCCCGCCTGGACCAATCTTACTGACGAGGAGCTGGAGATAATCGGCCGTCTGGCCACGAAATATGATGTCATCGTGGAGGAGGATATGGCTTATCTCGGTATGGACTTCCGCAAGGATTTCTCGCGTCCGTTTGA
>CAYSJG010000029.1:10791-14133 GCA_964431295.1 uncultured Sangeribacter sp.
GAACCTCCTTACATCCCGACTGTGGCAAAGTATACGGATAACTATATCTTATTTGTATCCGGGTCCAAGATATTCAGCTATGCCGGTCAGCGTATCGCCCTGGTGTGCATGAGCGACAAGGTATATCACCGTCATTATCCATACTTCGAGAAGTTTTACGAAATGCCGGCCTTCGGCGATGCCTATATATACGGTGTATTGTATTGCTCCTCTTCCGGCACAGCCCACTCCGCGCAGTATGCCATGGCCGCTATGCTTGAGGCGGCGGTGCGCGGCGAACTGAATTTTGTGGCCCATACCTCCGAATACGGTCGTCGTGCCAAGGAGGTGAAGAGGCTGTTTGAACAAAATGGTTTTCATATCGTATACAGCATAGACGGCAATCGTCCGATCTCCGACGGATTTTTCTTTACCGTAGGATATGCGGATATGACCGGCGAGCAGTTGCAGCGCGAGCTGATGCGTCACGGTATCTCCACGATTTCGCTTGACAGCACCGGCTCCGAGCAGCAGGGAGTGCGCGTGACTGTGTCCACGATCAGCAGTCAGGAAGATTTCGATATTCTCGGCGAGCGTCTGGCGGCATTTGCCGCAGAGCATGCTTGTCAGCACTGAAAAACTCTCAGCGATGGAAGATACAAAGATAAAATATATGACGGCGGAGGAAGCTGTCCGTCTGATAGAGAGCGGAGACCATGTCTTCATACAGGGCAGCACCTCAGTGCCTGAGACTCTGGTGGCAGCCATGGCGGCGCGCGGTGATGAGCTGCGTGATGTGACGATCTATCAGGGATTCTGTGTGACTAAGGGACCCGCTCCCTATTGTCGCGAGGAGTATAAGGATTCGTTTCTGGTGGACAGTATGTTTGTCTCCAACAATGTCCGGGAATGGATACATCAGGGCTACGGTACGATGACGCCCCGCTTCCTGGGAGAGGTGCCTGCACTCTTTCGCGACGGGACCTGTCGCGTAGATGTGGCGCTGATCAACTGCTCGATGCCTGATGAACATGGCAATGTGAGCTATGGTGTGTCGGCGGATCTGGCAGTTTCTGCAGTGGAATGCGCAGATCGTGTGATAGCCCAGATCAATCCTCAGATGCCTTTCAGCTACGGTGACCCGGTGATACATCTGTCGCAGCTGGCGGCCGTGGTGGAGGTGGACGATCCTCTCGTGGAGGTGCCTACTGCCGTCCCCAATGATGCGGAGATCCGTATAGGCAATTATATCGCCCAGCTGATACCTGACGGTGCGACGCTGCAGATAGGCGTGGGGGGTATCCCCAATGCTGTAATACGCGCGCTGGAGCATCATCAGCATCTGGGACTGCATACGGAGGCAATGACCGACGGAGTGCTGCCGTTGCTGGAGAAGGGGGTAATAGACAATAGCCGCAAGACTGTGATGCCCGGCAAGTCCGTGGCCTCCCTGGCGCTCGGCAGCCGCCGTCTCTATGACTATATGGACGGTAATCCCGACATTATCTTCAAGGATGTGGCATGGACCAACAATCCGTTTATAATAGCGCAAAATCCCCGTGTAATGTCGATTAATTCATGCCTGGAGATCGACTTGACAGGTCAGGTGTGTGCCGACAGTATCGGCAAAAAGATATTCTCGAGTGTCGGCGGTCAGCATGACTTTGTCTACGGTAGCTCGCAGAGCGAGGGAGGTATCTCCTTCCTGGCGATGCTTGCCAAAACGCATCGCGGTCAAAATAAGATCAAGCCCGTGCTTACGGAGGGGGCCGGCGTGGTGACTACACGTTTCCAGACCAATTATGTGGTGACGGAATATGGTGCGGTCAATCTGCGCGGCAAGAACCTTGCCGAGCGTGCGAAATTGCTGATCTCGGTTGCGGCTCCGGAATTTCGTGAAGAGCTGGAGCGCGCGGCAGCAGAGCGTTTCGGCTACTCTTTCCTGCGTCTGCGCTGATAGCGTAGATGGATGCGCACGGGTCTGGCCGGTGCGGATATCGGTCGAAAATGAATGAATAAAAATAGAGAAATATTGCATAAAATGTCGGAATTGTGGAGGGATATCTTCCACGATTCCGACGATTATTTAAGGCTGGTGATTAATGACCGGCTGCCGCTGCGATGGTCGAAGAGAGCCTATGATGCGGGCGTCCTGACTTCGATGGTTGTAGGGATACCGTATGAGTTTGGAAGGGTCGCATCGGGGTGCGTGGGCAGCGAGGGAGGTCCGGCAGGAGAGGGTGATGACCGTCCGGTGAGGAGAGGGCTTTATGTGTGCGGAGTGGCTACAAGACCGGAATGGAGGGGCAGGGGTGAAGTCCGGAGGCTCATGGCGGAGCAGGAGGCTGACGCCCGTGAAGCGGGTTTTGATTTCTTATTCCTGATACCGGCCAATGACAGGCTGCGTGAGTACTACCGCCAGTATGGTTACGAGGATATGGCCGGGATGACTCGGGAGAATATTCGGCCGGTGTATGTGAGTGGTAGATTATCACATTCGGACGATAAAGGGATGTGGAGAATGTATGGTGGAAAAAGATATAATATATGTGTAATTGATGACAATAATTATATTGAATATATTACGCAGAAATATCTGCAAAATTCAAAGGAAAATATCGCGCAGATATATACATCAAAATCTGCAAAAAAATACTCGTGCAGTTTAGAGTTGGAAATTACGCAAAAATATACGAAAATATCAGATAAAGAATATAAGCAAAAGTATACACAATATTCAGCCGGATATTGCACCAAAAATTTAAAGCAGGAATATAACGGAAAATATCTGCATATCAGAAGTAAGAAATCTGAGTGTGATTCTACATACGATGTGTTGAATATTCTATATGAGATAGGCGATGAATATTTGTGGCGCCGGATTGTGAAATCTGTTGAAGCAATTCTTGAAGCTGACAGTGATCTGCCGGTGATTGAAATGTCGGTAGATCAAAAGGTGATGTCCGATCTTCTGGCTACACTTTATGATTATCTCGAGCCGGCGTTGAGAATCTGGGAGTCACAATGGGGGGAGTGGTCGGTAAAGCATACTCGAAGTCAATGGTTTTCCATTTTTAAGGAGGCGATGCTGTCGGGTGGCATTTTGGAGTTGGCGGTAGCAGCGACCGGAAAAAGTAATATGGCATCGTGTGGTGTGCTTTCACTGAAGATGCGAATTTCAGGAGATGGTCCGCATCGAGGGATGATGAAGTCACTGGCGGGTGAGTCTCCGGAAGCTTCGGAGGTCGGGATCTCGTTGATGCTGGATTAAGACCCCATCCCACAAAATTGTGGGATGGGTCTAAGAAGGAGGCAAGGGGTGTCATGTTGTTAATTGTCGCAACAACCATACTTATTGTCGCA
>CAYSJG010000030.1:0-13713 GCA_964431295.1 uncultured Sangeribacter sp.
ATCATCCCATGGTCATCAGATTCTTCATCCTTCAGGCGCATTACCGCTCCACTGTCGACTTCTCCAACGAGGCGCTTCAGGCTTCGGAGAAGGCACTCAAGAAGATGACCGACATATATCGCCGGCTCCACGCGCTCAAGCCTGCGGAGAAGTCAGAGGTACAGCTGCCGGACTTCGACGCCAGAGCCGCTGAAGCCATCGATGATGACCTCAACACTCCGCAAGTCATCGCAGTACTCTTCGAGGCCGGAAAGGCCGTCAATGCCGCGGCAGACGGCATCGCACCGCTTGACGGCACGCAGATTGAGACTCTCAAGAAGCTCTTCGATACATATCTCGTGGAGATACTCGGTGTACGTCCCGACAATACGGCCGAGGCCGATGCCGCTACCGACACCGGAGCCGCAAGCCCCTTCGCGGGAGCGGTAGACCTCCTCATGGAGGTCAGGGCCAACGCCAAAGCTTCCAAAGACTGGGCCACCTCCGACATGATACGCGACAGACTCGCCGCCCTCGGATTTGATGTCAAGGACACCAAGTCCGGAGTAGAATGGTCACTAAAATAAAAGCCTGCAGAAGAACGCCACAAGCATAAAAGCGGCCGGGTCACATCAACGACCCGGCCGCTTTCTTTTATCTTCTGCTTTCTTAGAGCGCGCTCTTAGATATTGCTGATACGCCCGTCGGTCATCTCGATGGTGCGCGTGGCCATCGAGGCCATTACCGGGTCGTGGGTCACTATCAGGAAGGTCTGACCACGCTCCTCGTTCAGACGCCTGATTATCTTCTGGATCTCATCTCTGTTGCGCGAGTCAAGGCTTCCGGTGGGCTCGTCTGCAAGCACTATCTTCGGATCATTGATCAGCGCACGCGCTATCGCCACTCTCTGCTTCTCGCCACCCGACAATTCCGACGGATGATGCTTCAGACGCTCAGACAGGCCTAATTCGCCCAACAACTCCTCCGCCTTTGCGAAAGAGGACTTGCGCGAACGACCGCCTATCAGAGCCGGCATCGCCACATTCTCAAGTGCGGTGAATTCGGGCAAAAGCTCATGGAATTGAAATACAAATCCGATGCTCTCGTTGCGAAATGCAGAAAGCTTCTTATCCTTCAGCGCCGTCACCTCCACATCATCATACAGCACACGTCCGGTATCAGGACGGTCAAGCGTGCCGCAGATCTGCAGCAAAGTCGATTTACCGGCTCCGCTCGGACCCAATATCGCCGCTATCTCACCTCGCTCGATTGTCAGATTCACATTGCGGAGCACCGGCAGCGTCCCGTATGACTTGTATACACTCTCGATTCTGATCATTCTAATGCAGACTTTGAAGATGACACTGATTTATTTTTCCCGATTTCATCGAGCAGACGATCTATCACCTCGCCTGCCATCATTATACCGAACAGCGCCGGAATTGTCGCCAGAGTGCCGTAAGAGCTACGCTTGTTGGCGCGCCCCTGCTCCATCACCAGCGACATCGACTCAGGCTTCTCAAGGCTCGCCACCACCGGAATATCAGCGGTGCAGCCTCGCTTGCGCAGACGCTGACGCACCACACGCGCCAGGCCGTCATCGCGGGTCTGCCACAGCGACATGCATCTCACCTGAGAGCAGTCATGACGGCCACCCGCACCCATGGAGGAGATCACCGGAATACCGTGCTTCACGCACGCTGCAATCAGCGACACCTTCGGAGCCACGCTGTCAATGCAGTCCAGCACATAATCATAACTTCCGTCACTGAGAATATCCTCCGGATTCTCCGCTGAGACATACTCCTTGCGCACCCTCACCTCTATCTCCGGATTAATGTCACGGAAACGCTCGGCATACAACGACACTTTACTGCGCCCGACTGTACTCCGCAGAGCCACCAGCTGACGGTTGACATTGCTAAGAGCCACATCATCGGAATCTATCAGGGTCAGATGACCCACACCGCTACGCGCAAGCATCTCGGCGGCATATCCGCCGACACCACCCACACCGACCACAAGCACACGGGCAGAATGCAGATACCCCGCACCCTCATCGCCGATCAGACGCACTGTCCGATCGTCCCAACGCTCCGCAGCCGATGATTCGTCACTCGATGACATCTCTCTAATGTACAAGCTGTGATACGGTCTCTTACTTGGATATCTCGATTGAAGACGGACGGGAAGATGATATCGGCAATTTCACCACAAGAGTCTTGGCCTGGCCGGATGTACGGGCTGCACCCTCCGGAGCCACAAGCGTATAGCCATACTGGCGTATCTGCTTCGGAGTGTCGAAACGCTCGAGCTTCTGACCGTCCACCACTACACTGTATGGAGCGGACGCACCGTAGCCGGGGATCTCGAGAGTAAGCATGCGAACCTCGCTCATCCCCTTGTAGCTTCCCTCGCTGTTTACGCTGACATTGATCTGACCACCTTTCTGCTGACCTTTGAATACGGTCAGCTGATAGTCATTCTCCTCAAGCGATACCGGATTGGAACGGTCATCCATAAACATGGTGTACTCCGTCTCTTCGGAAGAGGGATAATATCTCACGGTCAGACGAGTGGGCTTATACTCGCCCACATTCTCTATCTTATCTTCACACTGCGGGATAAACGAGCCCGCTCTCACGAAGAGAGGCAGCATGTCGAGAGGAGCCTCCACGACTGCCGGACGGGCAGCATCGCCACCCTTGTAGCGCTTGGAGGGATTCCACCAGCTGATCCATTCGCCGGCAGGGAAGGTCACCGTCCGACGGCGGGCGCCGGCCTTCATCACCGGAGCCACCAGCACATTGTCACCCCACAGATACTCATCCTCCACACCGGAGTATTTCTCGCCCGGATTGTCGCCGCGGAAATTCAACGGACGCGCCATCGGATAGCCGTAACGCGCGTTTTCATACGCCAAGGTGTAGTTGTAAGGCAGCCACTCGTAGCGCATCCGGATATAGCTCTTCAGGATATCCTCCTGCGCCGGATAATGATATGGCTCCGGCTTGAGCTGAGCATGCGTGCGAAGAGTAGGAGTAAACGCTCCCATCTGCAGCCAGCGGACATACAGCTCCGGATCGGTAGGATGCTGAGGATCCACCGCAAAACCGCCGATGTCGCTGCTCATATAGCCAAGACCTGACAGGCCCGCGCTCAGCATCAGCTTCACCTGAGGCTGCAGACCGCCCCACGAACGGGAGACATCCGTGGTCCAGGGAAATACGGAATAACGCTGCAGACCCGCCGTGCCGCCGCGCATCAGCAGCAGAGGACGACGCTCCGGGAAATGCTTGCGCATCCCTTCATATATCAGACGCGACCACTCGTTGCCGTACACATTATGATACTGCGAGGCACTCTCGCCGTTGGCATGCAGGATGCTCAGAGGATGCACCTCCGGCTCGCCGAGGTCGCCCCACCAGCCTTCTATACCCTCCTCGGTCAGACCCTGCAGACGATTCCACAGCCATTCGCGCGTCTTGGGATTGGACATGTCAAACATCCCTGCTTCACCTACCCATGTATTCACATCGTGAGTGTTGCCGTCGGCGTCAGTGACGAGCATCGAATGCTCGGAGAGATAATTGTAATTGTCGATGGCTCCCTTCTTGTTGATATAAGGCTGAGATATAGTCACCAGATTCACACCTTTCGAACGCAGGTCACGGAGCATACCCTTGTGATCGGGCCATTTCACCGTATCCCATGCCAGACGTCCCATATCGGTCTCCACGCCGTACCAGTACAGGTCGAGCACTATACCGTCCAGAGGATAGCCGCGGCTCTTGAGTGTGTCCACCACACCGAGCGTCTCGGCCTGATTGCCGTAGCCGTACTTTGAGGTGATATAACCCAGAGCCCAGAAGGGGGGCAGACTCTGGTGACCGGTAAGATCCGCATATCCGGAAGTCGCTCCCGCAAGGTCACCGGAAGGTGAATTGACAAAATAATATGAGAGAGCCTTCGGAGTGTCGGATCTGTACACTATCGAATCGGCGCCAAGCTCCAGAGAGGCGCTGTTATAATCATCGAAGAGCACACCGTAGCCTTTGTCCGACACATACCACGGCACATTGATGCCCATCTGGCTGATACGGGGATCCCCCTCTGTATAACCGTAGTTCTGACGGTTGTACATCACCAGAGAGTCGCCGTTGAGAGTCAGCGAATGTCCACGCTCGCCGCCGCCGTAGTATCTTCCTCCGTCGGTACCGTCGAAGCTGACACGTTTCACACTTCCACCATCGGCACGGGAAGCGTTCACCACACCCGAAGCCTCGGTCAGAAGCACGCGTCCCGACGCATCGCTGAAACTCACCTTGCCGCTTATACGGTCTACTGTCACCACTGTCGTCGGAGTGATTATCTTCACCCATTCAGGAGTGGTGAATGTCGTCGCCGATATGCCCTTCTCCGGCTTCATCACGGCTGACTGAGACTTCTCATATCGCGGAGACTCACCATCCGGTACTGTGGTGACGCGGAATATATCTGCCGACAAAGGCTGCACCTCCACTGTCTTGCCTATCACTCCGACAAGCACCGTGCCGTCAGACAGGCGTGTGGTCGCACCGGCATCCATACGTGTCGGCACCGCTGACCACGCTGACAGCGTCGCAGCTCCCAGCATCAGCGCAGACAATCTGCTGTATCCTCTCATAATCCTCTTCTATTGCATTGAAAATTTATAGCTCCAGATCACCGTTCTCGATTACATGCCACGGCAGACCGGAGGACGCCAGCTTCTCCAGGAAAGGATCCGGATCAAACTCTTCGACATTCCGCACACCGGGATTTACCCACTTGCCGGTCAGGAACATATAGGCTCCCACCATCGCCGGCACACCGGTGGTATAAGACACGGCCTGAGCCCCAGTCTCCTTATACGCCTCCTGATGCGAACAGTTGTTGTAGATATAGTAGGTCGACTCTTTACCCTCTTTGTCAAGGCCGCTGATTCGGCAGCCTATCGAGGTCTCGCCGGTATAATTCTCTCCCAGCGAACCCGGGTCGGGCAACACTGCCTTAAGGAATTGGATAGGCACTATCTCCTTACCCTCGTACATGATCGGGTCGATGCGTGCCATGCCTATATCCTGGATTACACGCAGGTGAGTCAGATATTCCTGACCGAAAGTCATCCAGAAGCGGGCGCGACGGATGCTCGGGAAGTTCTGCACAAGACTCTCCAGCTCCTCATGATACAGTAGATAGGACTCGCGCTCACCTATACCCGGATAGCTCAGAGGACGGTGGATCTCCAGATTCTCCGTCTCTACCCATTTGCCGTCCTCCCAGTATTTACCCTTCTGAGTGATCTCGCGGATGTTGATCTCGGGGTTGAAGTTGGTGGCAAACGCCTTGCCATGATTGCCGGCATTGCAGTCCACGATATCCAGATAACGCATCTCGGAGAAGTGATGCTTGGCGGCATAAGCCACAAACACTGCGCTCACACCCGGATCAAAGCCGCAACCCAGTATAGCGGTCAGGCCCGCCTTCTCGAAGCGCTCACGGTAGGCCCACTGCCATGAGTATTCAAAATGGGCTTCATCCTTCGGCTCGTAGTTCGCCGTGTCAAGATAGTTGACACCACACTGCAGACAGGCCTCCATGATCGTAAGATCCTGATAAGGGAGAGCCACATTTATGCAGATGTCCGGACGATGACGGTTAAACAGCTCCACAAGCTCCTCCACACTGTCGGCGTCCACGCGGTCGGTCACGATATTCTTCGCACCGATGCGCTTCGCAAGCTTGTCACACTTCTCCTTCGTACGGGAGGCTATCACTATCTCCTCAAACACTTCAGGATTCTGAGCGCATTTGTGCGCTACCACGGAACCGACGCCGCCGGCTCCGATAATCAATACTTTACCCATTTCTATAGATTGTATTCGTTGATTTACACACTTTATAACCGCATCACTCCCATATTACAGGGCACTACACTCCCATCTCCTTGCAAATATAACACTTTTCAACATCATACACAAACCAAAACAATTGCACATCTCCGATTTTTTCACTATACTTGCACAAAACACTGAATTTATCACAGAACTCGCCCAATGTCTCTGAATACACCCATCCCTGAACAATTCAAAGCAAGCATCACCACCCTCGGCGACATCGACGCTGAGGCGCTCATTAAGGCTCTCGACTCCGCGCCGGAAACTGCCATCAGAATCAACACTCGCAAAATACCGCTCCGGCAAGCCGACAGCATATACCCCGGTATGTCACCCGTGGAATGGTGCCGCACGGGACGCAGACTGACGGAAAGACCCGTTTTCACCGCTAATCCGCTCCTGCACGCCGGAGTCTTCTATGTACAGGACGCTTCCTCCATGATCATACATCAGATCATACGATGCATAACCGGGAAAACTGATTTTAAAAACCTCGATGAAATCGGCAAAAAAATCGATTTTCCGGGAAAAGACGATCCTATACCATCCCCCGGGAAGCCCGTCACGGCACTCGATTTCTGCGCCGCACCGGGAGGTAAAACCACCGCTATAATCGACGCGCTCCCGGACAACGCACTCCTGGTGGCCAACGAGGTCGAACCCAAGAGAGAGAGGATACTCAGAGAGAATCTGCAGAAGTGGGGAGCAGCACGCGTCATCACCACCTCCTCACACGCCACAACCTTTGCCAAACTGCCGCCAATCTTCGACATCGTCGCCGTCGATGCCCCATGCTCCGGCGAAGGGATGATGCGCAAGGATGAAGAGGCAAGAAGGCAATGGAATCCGAGACTCGTGGAAAGCTGCGCCGCATTACAGCGCGATATTCTCGATGAAATCAGCAAAATTGTCAAACCAGGAGGATGGCTCATATACTCCACCTGCACATTCAACATCGCCGAAGACGAGACCAACGCCAAATATATCCGCGACACACTCGGCTTTGAAGCTATCTCACCTGCCGCGCTCGGACTCTCAGGCATAGAGACTGTCGCGCCGGGCATCGGCATACACGCTTTGCGCTTCATGCCGCATATCACCCGGGGAGAGGGACTCTTTATCGCTGTATTCAGAAAACCGCCCCGCTCCGACGACGGATACATACCGCTTGAGACATCTAAATATTCCGGTGAACGACAGATATCCGGCAAAAGTGGGAAAGGCAAGAAAAAAGCGGAAAAGAATTCAAAATCTTCGATGAAATCGGAGAAAATACCTGTTCTGCCGCAAGGATACACCCCCGTGGACACCCCGGAAGGGATATCCGCGATGCGCGCGGATATGTCACTTCTGCTCGACACCGTCCGCAGCGCAGGAATTAAAATCACCGGCGCCGGACAACCTGCCGCCACACTCAAAGGAGAGGAGTATATCCCGGACTCCAGATTTGTACTTGATAGAGAATTGTTACAAGCAAAAGCAGCACAGGATAAGTCTGCCGCTTCAGCATGGCCGACAATCGAACTGTCGATTGAACAGGCCATGGCATATCTCCGCAGAGAAGCGCTCATACTCCCTCCGGATACGCCGAAGGGCTATATCATCGCATCATACGCCGGACATCCTCTGGGACTTATGAAAAATATCGGCAACCGTGCCAACAATCTCTACCCCAAAGAATGGCGAGTGCTCTCAAGATGGACCTGAGAGATAGATTAGAGCGCGTCCCATATAATTTTAAGGGACGCGCTCTTGATATTGCTTAGAAAGATGCTTTTAGATACTATTTCTAATCAGCAAGGATAATTGAGATTTTCATCGCCTGCACGCAGAAGGGTCTCTTCCAGATACTTGCGTGCGGCCTCTTTGGCCGCCTCCGGATCCATATAACTGTAATTGCCACAGTCACGCGGTGTCGCACCGGGAATCTCACCTTCATAGTCTGCCACAAATTTCATAGTCTCTATTACAAGAGGCAGAATGTCGCGACTCTCGTATTTGCCGCTTACCAGAAGATAATTCCCTGTGCAGCACCCCATTGGCCCCCAATACACGATTCTGTCGCGCCATTCGCGATGATTACGCAGGAAAGTGGCTGCAAGATGCTCCATGGCGTGAAGGGACTGCGGAGAGAGGGCCGCTTCGCGGTTGGGACGAGTCATGCGGATGTCAAAAGTCGTTACCACATCACCGGAAGGTGTCACATCGCGGCGCGACACATACACACCCGGCTCAAGCCGGGTATGGTCGATTGTGAAGCTCGCTATCTTCTCCATAACAGACGGTGCGCAGTTGCTCTCCGCGGGCTTGGCATCCGAAGTTGCCGCTTTTTCAGCGGCCGTCACTGCGGATACCCGGGCTTTCGGCTTGCGAGCCACAAATTTCTTCGGCTTTAACTTGCCGGAAGCCATATCCTCCATTCTGTATTCAAGATAATTGTCTGCCATAAGGGATAATACTTTATTCCATCGACCCCGCAAATTCCATCAGATATGCCTTGATGAAGTCGTCTATTTCACCATCCATCACTGCATTCACATCAGAGGTCTGCCAATTGGTACGGTGATCCTTCACGCGACGGTCATCGAAGACATAGCTGCGTATCTGGCTGCCCCACTCGATTTTTTTCTTGCCGGCCTCTACCTTCGCCTGCTCCTCCATCCTGTGCTTCAACTCTTTGTCATACAGTATAGAACGCAACTGACGAAGGGCATTCTCCTTGTTTTTAGGCTGGTCGCGGGTCTCGGTATTCTCGATAAGGATCTCCTCCTCCTCGCCGGTATAGGGGTCCTTGTACTGATAGCGCAGACGCACACCGGACTCCACCTTGTTTACATTCTGGCCGCCTGCGCCACCGGAGCGGAAGGTATCCCAGCTTATCAGCGCCGGCTGCACATGGATCTCGATACTGTCATCCACCAGCGGTGTCACAAAGACTGAGGCAAAAGAGGTCATACGCTTACCCTGAGCATTGTATGGCGACACCCGCACAAGACGGTGCACACCGTTCTCGCTCTTCAGAAAACCATAAGCATAGTCCCCCTCGATATTGATGGTCACCGACTTGATACCCGCATCGTCCGCCTCCAGGATATTGGCTATCGATGTCTTGTAGCCATGACGCTCTGCATAACGCAGATACATACGCATAAGCATCTGAGCCCAGTCCTGACTCTCTGTGCCTCCGGCGCCCGAATTGATCTTCAGCACCACTCCGAGCTTATCCTCTTCGCGGCGAAGCATATTGCGCAGCTCAAGCTTCTCGAGATCCTTCAATACCTTCGTATACTGAGCATCAAGCTCGCTCTCCTCAACAAGACCCTCCTTGAGAAAATCAAATGACAGAGCAAGCTCATCCACCTGCTTCTCAAGATCTTCGTAGGAATCTATCCAGAAATGCAACTCCTTTATCTTGCGCATCTGAGCCTCCGCCTGTTCACGATGTTCCCAGAAGTCCGCCACATGCGTGCGCAATTCCTCCTCTTCGACTTCTATCTTCTTGCTGTCGATGTCAAAGATACCTCCTCAGCGCCAACTTGCGCTCTACCACTTCTTTGTATTGATCCTGGGTAGTCATATTAAATTATTTATTAAGTGATTATTATATTCTTTCAGCACCCCCGCCAGCCCCCGGCAGCGCGCTCCCAAGCCGGATCAGAAGGCCCGCCAAAAGTCCCGGTCATGATGACAAGGACGTTGAGCATAGTTCAGTGATCGGCCGAGCTCGGCCGATCCCGCCTCCGGCTCATTTCTCCCGCCTCCGGCTCATTTCTTCCGGGAAGCGCGCTTCCGTACGGGAGCCTGTGGCTGCTCCATGATGGCCTTTGCCTGCTCGGCGGTGATACTCTGAGGATCCACATCCTTAGGCAGCTTGAAATTCTCACCGCGCTTGCTCCCCTCGGGCTTATAGCTCATATAAGGACCGTAGCGGCCGTTGAGGATTGTCAGACCGGGTATCTCGGGGAAATCCTTGATAAAGGCCGCAGCGTCTTTGGCACGCTTCTGCTCTATCAGCTCCACTGCCTCCTCCAGAGTGATGCTTTCAGGCGCAAGTCCCGATGGAATCGACACAAATTTGCCGTCAAAACGCACATACGGGCCAAATTTGCCCACGGCCGCCACCACCTTCTTCGACTCGTATAGACCCAAATCGCGGGGCAGCTCAAACAGCTTCAGAGCCTCCTCCAGAGTAATCGTAGATATGCTCTGATCCTTCTTCAGCGAGGCGAAGAGCGGCTTGTCGGCATCCGTAGCCTCACCTATCTGCACCAAAGGACCATAACGTCCTATCTTCACCGACACCTGGCGACCGCTCTTCGGATCTGTGCCCAGGATTCGCTCGCCGACTTTATGCTCGGTACGCATCTCCTGCACGGACATCACCTTCGGATGAAATTCACCGTAGAAGTTCACGATATCCTCCTTCCAAGGCAATTCCCCCTCCGCTATCTCGTCAAATTTCTGCTCCACATTCGCCGTGAAGTTATAATCAAGCTCCTCAGGGAAGTATTCGGTCAGAAAATCGTTGACTATCATACCCACATCCGTCGGCACAAGCTTACCCTTCTCCGAACCGGTATTCTCCGCAAGTTCTGTCTCGCTGAGTGTCCCGTCGGCCACAAGATGCAGCTGCCGATAACTGCGGGCCTCCCCCTCCTTCTCGCCGCGAGCCACATAATCACGCGCCTGTATCGTAGAGATAGTCGGAGCGTATGTTGACGGACGACCTATACCGAGCTCCTCCATCTTCTTCACCAGAGAGGCCTCGGTGTAGCGCGCCGGGGCCTGAGTGAAACGTTCGGTAGCGTTTATCTCCACGGCATCAAGGATGTCGCCGGCAGAGAGCGCCGGCAGACGCTCCTCCTTCGAGGATGCATCCGGTGAATACACCTGCAAGAATCCGGCAAAACGTATCACTTCCCCTTCGGCGCGAAACTGCGTCTCGCTGTCATGACCCGCCTCTATCTCCACTATCGTTTTCTCTATTGCGGCATCCGCCATCTGCGATGCTACCGCACGACGCCATATCAGGTCGTAGAGACGCTGCTCGTTGGCACTCCCGCTCACTGTCCGATTGCTTACATAAGTGGGACGGATCGCCTCGTGAGCCTCCTGAGCTCCTTTGCTGCTGGTGTGATAGCGACGGCTCTTCAGATTCTCCTTGCCATACTCCTTGCTCACCGTATCTGCTATATCCTTCAGAGCAAGATCGGAGAGATTCAGAGAGTCTGTACGCATATACGTGATCTTTCCATCCTCATACAGCTTCTGGGCTATCATCATGGTCTGATTGACCGACATCCCCAGACGACGCGACGCCTCCTGCTGCAAGGTAGAGGTGGTAAAAGGAGGCTGAGGACTGCGCTTCAGCGGCTTCACAGTGACATCCGACACACGGAAACCGCCGGCATTCGAAGATTCACTATCCTGCATAGCCTCACGGCATACATGGAGAAATTTTCGGGCCTCCGCCTCGCCGGGGAAGCGGCGTGTGCACTCGGCCTTCAGCTCCGCACCGCTCTTCACATCGGTGAATACGGCCGTCACACGATAATAAGCCTCGGGACGGAATGCCGATATCTCCTTCTCACGCTCGCATATCAGACGCACGGCAACGCTCTGCACACGTCCCGCCGACAGCGACGGCTTGATTTTGCGCCACAATACGTTGCTCAGCTCAAAGCCTACCACTCTGTCAAGCACACGGCGCGCCTGCTGAGCGTTCACAAGATTCAGGTCTATGCTGCGTGGATTAGATATCGCATGAAGAAGCGCCGGCTTTGTGATCTCATGAAACACTATGCGACGGGTATTCTCCGGCTTCAGCTTCAACACCTCGTACAGATGCCACGCTATAGCTTCTCCCTCGCGGTCCTCATCAGACGCAAGCCATACTGTCTCGGCTTCCTTCGCCGCATTCTTCAGGCGTCTTACAAGATCTCGCTTCTCATCCGGCACTTCGTATTTCACACTGAAATCCTTGCCTATCTCAAGATCCTTCTTGCTCAAATCACGTATATGCCCGAAGCTCGACATCACCGTGTAATCCTTACCAAGATATTTCTCGATCGTTTTGGCCTTAGAAGGAGATTCGACTATTACAAGATTCTTCATATTTTATTATCATCGATGCGGCATTCGTCGGTCCGCGATACAGCTCTTTTGCAAAATTTCGCGCTAAATTACAATTTATTTTTCAATGTCGTTATATTAAGGTGTAAAAAGTAATCGATTTTTTTTGTATCTTCGCACTGACAAGACCGTCAGACAGCTGAAAATATCAGGATTTTCACATGAAAAAGCATCATTACACACATATCATGATCATCGCGGCGGTCGCGGTCGCGACTATCACCGCGCTCACACCATTCGCCTCGGCCACTATCCGCTGGCTCGAAAAGTCATACGACTTCGGACCCATGCTCGAGACCGGAGGCAAACGTACCGGAGCAGCCAGATTCGTCAACGAGGGACCCGACACCACATACATCGACTACGTCAGGCCATCATGCGGATGCACCGACGCCGACTACACACAGGGACTCATCCTCCCGGGAGACACCGCCACCGTCACATTCACCTACAACCCCGTAGGGCGGCCCGGAATCTTCGACAAGACTGTCAAGGCATACATCGGACCGCAGCGCGAACGGCATGTCATCCGCATCACCGGCACTGTCATCGGCTCGCCGGAGACACTCTCACTGCACTACCCCGTGGAATGCGGACCCATTCGACTCACCGAAAGACTCATCGACCTCGGAGAGGTCACCGTAGGCACCGGCAGACACGCCTTCATCACCATCGTCAACCAGACCGCCGACACCGTCCGCCCCACCTGGAAAGAGCCACAGGGACTCAGCGTACTGCTCAGCCCACAGGCCATCGGACCCGGAGGACTCGCCACGCTCGGCATCTATCTCAACACCGGAGGTGCCGCCACCGCACAGCTCGGAGAACGAACTTTCACCGTACCCCTCACCACGGCCCTCCCCTCTGACTCCACAACCTCCCGCACAGACTCCTGCACGGTAGACATCGTACTCAGAGCGGACTTCAAATCCTCAGCAAAGGCCTCATCCGACAACGCCGACAAGGCCGACAACGCCGCCGAGGAGAAAAATCCCGCACAAAAACCATAAATCCATACCACAAAAACTTCAGACAACATGCAGCACCCGGAAAACGACAAAGCATACAAAGGACTGCAGGTCAACAACGGAGTGGCCTCGCAGCCCGTCACCAACCCTTACCGACGACCGAAACGACGCCCGCAGCTCACCGCCGGACAATATGTAGAGGGTATACTCAAAGGAGATATCAGCATCCTCGGCAGAGCTGTCACTCTCGTGGAAAGCACTGTTGACGCACATCAGCAGATCGCTCAGGAGGTCATTGAAAAGTGCCTCCCGTACTCCGGCAAGAGCAGGCGCATAGGCATCACCGGAGTACCGGGGGCCGGCAAGTCCACCTCCATCGATGTCTTCGGACTGCATGTCCTCAGAGAGGGACACAGACTCGCCGTACTCGCCATCGACCCATCAAGCGAACGCACACACGGATCCATCCTCGGCGACAAAACTCGCATGGAGAAGCTCTCACAGCAGAATGACGTTTTCATCCGTCCTTCACCATCCGCCGGCTCACTCGGAGGAGTCGCAAGAAAGACCAGAGAGACCATCATACTCTGCGAAGCCGCCGGATATGACCGCATTTTCGTAGAAACTGTCGGCGTCGGACAAAGCGAAACGGCTGTCCACTCCATGGTCGACTTCTTCCTACTTATACAGCTCGCCGGAACAGGAGATGAACTCCA
>CAYSJG010000031.1:0-13709 GCA_964431295.1 uncultured Sangeribacter sp.
CTGTATCCGACAGCTCTTTCGGATCTTCCGGACTCGGAGATACTTGCAGCCTTTCTGAAGGCCCGTCTTCCTGAGTCTGTGCGCGACGACTTCAATGCTTTGCTCGATGTGGTGGACCGTCCGATGGCGGTGCGCTCTTCTTCCTTGCTTGAAGATTCGCATTATCAGCCGTTTGCGGGCATATACGCCACATATATGATACCAGTGGATCCGAATCGCGATGTGCGCATGCGCATGCTCACTGATGCGGTCAAGGGTGTGTATGCCTCGGTGTTTTTTGCCGATTCGTAAGCGTATATGAATGCAACATCCAACGTCATCGACCAGGAGAAGATGGCCGTGATCATGCAGGAGGTGTCCGGTGAAGTGCATGGCGACTATTACTATCCGAGTTTCTCGGGAGTGGGACGCTCGCTCAATTATTATCCTCTGAATGATGAGAAGTCCGAGGAGGGAGTGGTGCAGGTGGCAGCCGGTCTGGGTAAGTATATAGTGGACGGAGGGATGGCGCTGCGGTTCTCGCCAAAATATCCGGGTAAGGTGCTTCAGACGTCCACACTGCAGTCTGCTCTTCGCGATACACAGACTTCTCTGTGCGCTCTCCCCGTGGACAGTGCCCGTACCGGCGATTTCACTACCGATGACAGTTTCAATATACACAATCTGAATGTCAACGACGCCGCGGCCACCGGGGCGCTGCGTTATATGGTGTCGACATTCGATGTCAACGACCGTGTGCTTCGCGACACCGACGCCGGTGTAGGCCGTAAAGTGGTAACTTTTGCCAATGTGCTGAATCATAATGTATATCCCCTGGCAAAAGCGGCAGATTTCATGCTTTCCACCGGGCAGTATGAGATGGGTCGTCCTGTGGAGATAGAGTTTGCCGGCAATATCAATCCGTCGGCGACATCGTCAGGTAATAAGGGGACGCTATACTGGCTGCAGATACGTCCGATAGTGGACAAGAAGGAGATGCTGGACGACTCTCTGCTGGATGTTGCGGATGAGCGTCTGATTCTGCGTAGTGACACAGCCCTGGGTCATGGCCTGATGGACAATGTGAGGCATATAGTGTATGTGCGTCCGGAGAGATTTGACTCGGCGCGCAATTCTGAAACGGCGCTTGAGGTCGAGCGACTGAATCGTGAGATGACCGAGCGCGGTCTGCCGTATATATTGATAGGTCCCGGCAGATGGGGCTCGTCCGATCCGGCTCTCGGAGTGCCGGTGAAATGGCCTCAGATCGCCGGGGCGCGCCTGATAGTGGAATCAGCTCTGCCCGGCTATAGAGTGGAGCCATCGCAGGGGACGCATTTTTTCCAGAATCTGACCTCCTTCGGTGTGGGCTATTTCACCGTGGATCCGGATGCCGGCAACGGCTATATCGACACTGAGTGGCTGGCGGCGCAGCCGGCGGTGTTTGAGAATGACACGCTGCGTGTGGTGGAATTTGACGAGCCTCTGACGATAGCTATCAACGGTCGCAAGTCGAAAGGTATAGTGGAGAAGCCTGTAGAGAAAGGTAATGCCTCGTCGGAGGGGAAGGAGGGGAATATTGAGTGGCAGTGATAATATGTCAGCCTGGCGCGTATGGCTGCATCCGCGCCGGACTGCGCGTGAGCTCGCGGCGCTGTGCAATCAGGTGTGCGAGGTGGCCGAAGAGCGTGCCTCTGATGCCGCTCTTATAGAGGGATACGAGGCCAGACTCAAGGAGCTTGCCTCTCTCAGAGAACGTGAAAATGAGGAGAATCTCAGGCGGGAGTCAGATCTGAAATCAGCAGTCGAGGAGGCGCAGATGCGGACAACCGCCCTTGAGCGCGAGAAGGATCACTGGGAGAGTATCGAAGCGCAGCTTCACGATCTGGAGCGTCAGATAGACAAAGCCATGGACATGAAGAAGAGGTACGAGCGCCAGATCCGTAGGCTGCATGAGCAGCTGCGCATGCGCGACATGCAGTCCGGTGGAGGTGAGGAGGTAAGTGAGTTGCTGGATGATGGGGAAAATAGCGGCAATATTTCTGACGGGAAGTCAGGCAAGGGGTCCGCGAGTGTGTATAAAGAAAATATTTCTCTTAATATGAGAGAAACAAAGGGTAGCGTGAAAGTCAAGGACAAATCCCGTGACAGCGACTGGCTTCAGAGGCTGCCGGATGATATTTAACTTATATATCACTTTTATATCATAAAAAAGTTGATAAAAATAGTGAATAATAAGAAATAAATTGTTAAATTTGTGGACTTGAAATATCGGACGCGCGTGTTTTTATGAATTGTCGCGTGTCAAGGTATTTTCGGTCAGCTTCCGGCTCCGTCATGTTGACGTAGTCTGGGGTTGTAATCACAGGAAGTGCTTGTGAAAATAATCAGATTGCGATAAGTGAACTATTATTCGTTCAAGAAACTAATGAGTGTGAAACAACTGGCAGGATACGCCGCGAGGCGAGTCCTGCTTTTTTTGTATTTACCGGATATTATGAGATGGAGGGTATATAATCGTTGCGAGCAGATAATGGAAGTATTGTTTAGCAACAATCCATATCTCTTGTTAACCAGTATGATGAGGTGACAGGCATGATGAACCGAGTGCCACTACATATGCACTCGTCAATGAAAAGATAGTATTTTGACTTCGTTGTCTTTTCCATTGTGGTTGGATTGGCAAAGTTAGTATAAATCCGCGATGTAAGCTCTTTATTTCAAATATTATCGTTAATTTTCCCATCTTTGACGCCCTAACGGATATAATCACGCCGCTACTTGCTGATATTAAGCGAGTAACGGCGAATTTAATATTTTCTACTATGTGCTATACGGGCTTCTTTGTTATGGCCATGATGGATTTAATCTTCTTTAACATTATTATTTCGGTGTCAATGCGATAGCCTGCGTCGATTTCGGCCAGTTCGCCCTCTGGTGTGCATTTGTCTTTGACGATGTAGCTTCGGAAGTTTTTTGGTGATTCGTCAGCATTACCGTGCCTGATTGCTTTTCTAAAAAAATATTTGTTAAATTTTGCCAAAAATATCTATATTTTTAATATTTTTGCATTTAGATAAGTATCTCTTAACAAAAGAGTGTGAATGTAAACATCAAAAAACCGAAATCATTATGAAACGATTTGCTTTTGCCTTGTGTGCATTAGTTGTTATTGGCATGATGGCAATAAGTGCTCCCGCGCAGAAGATGTCGGTTGCATCATTTGAATATGATGAAATGGATCAGACAGCTATGCTTGATCCTACGTTGATGTTGGACTTTAACGGTGAGAAATGTGCGCTGATTAAAATAGAGACAGTAGAGCGTAATTTTCAGTTCAATGTTGGTTCGCTTGGCGTAGTCGATACAAAATGGCAATGTTCGGATCATCCGAGTGAGATATGGCTCTATGTTCCTCACGGTGTCAAGGCCATCACCATACAGCATCCGCAGCTTGGCATAATCAAAGATTATGATTTAGGTATGACCGTGAAAAAAGGGCGTACTTATGTGATGAAGCTTACTACTGACAAAGTTAACACTCTGATAGTGGATTACAGTAATAATCAATGGGTTGACTTTGTAATCGATCCTCCATATTCTCAGTTTTATATCAATGGTATTAAGCAAGAGCTGTCAGAGGAAGGCAAATTTTCGACGCAACTGCCGTTTGGTACTCATAGTCTTCGTGTGACTGCCCCTGATTATCATACAGAGGAGTTGCAGTTGCTTGTGGATGACAAAGATCATCGTCTCTCAAAAAATATACGCCTTAATCAGGCCTTCGGCTATCTTGATATAGTGCCTACCAGGGAGTCTGAAGGTGGAGAGCTGTATATAGATGATGTGCGGGTCGGAAGTCTGCCGATTACGCAACATCATGTAGCGAGCGGTCCCCATAAAATAATGGTGCGCAATAAATTGTGGACACCTTACGAAGAGAAGATCCATGTAGCCGACAGTGCAACTGTGAAAGTGACTCCGGTGATGACGCCAAACTGTGCTGATTGCGAAATCACTCTCGGTGGTGACAAAGAATCATCTATCTATCTTGATGGTGAGCTTCTTGCCAAAGGTCAATGGAAGGGGAAGATAGAAGCCGGTAATCATACACTGGAAGCCCGGAAGCCGAGTCATACAGTCGTCACTCAGGATATTAAGGTAGAAAATGGTATTCCCCGGTCATTTGTGATTGCTCGTCCGGAGCCTATCTATGGTACACTTGAGATAACGACTGCTCCGGGAGGCGCAACGGTGTATATAGATGGTGAAAAGAAAGGAACAACGGGTTATACAGACCCGCATGTACTGATTGGAGTTCATCATGTAAAGATTCAGAAGTCCGGGCATAAGGATGAAGAATTTGACATTAATATTAAGGAAGGTGAGACAGAGCGTAGGAAATTTACACTGATTGACTATTGCTCAGCGACATTGAGTAGTGTGCCGACGGCTTCCGTTTATATTGACGGTACTTATGCCGGAGGCACTCCCGTAAAGCTAAATCGTCAGGCAGGAGAATATTCAATCAAACTTGAACATAGAGGCTATACTCCGTGGACTAAGAAAATGCATCTTGACGGCAATACCAAAGATTTTTCAGTAACACTCCATCGTGACCTTGCGCGTAAAAATGAATTTTATCTGCAAGCCGGTGCTGAAGTTGGTGGAATGACAGGGATTAATGCCGGTGTCGGAATGTATGTATATAATGTTAATCTCGAGGCCAATTTTGTGATGGGATTGTCCGGTTCGGAGACGATTTTCTGGAATAGTCACAATTCCTCATCTCTGCCGTATGCGGTGAATTATAAGCCGATGGGTTGGAATGTAAAGGTAGGATATGGTATAAAGCTTTTCAGTCGAATGCGTATTACACCTCAGGTGGGTATGAAGGGGGTGATTCTCTCAGAAAAAGGAGATGATTCTATAATGTCTTCGCTTGTCGGTGACACGGAAAGTAGTGACTATCTTCCGGTGGGGGATGCTGTCGCTCCGGTCGCCGATTCTGCAAAGGCGGTTAGTATGACTTTCGGCGCAAGATTAAATTTTGCCATCCTTCCTTGTCTTGGTATATCCGTGACTCCTGAATATGCGCTCAACGTTGCCAAATCTGACGGATACAGAACTCTTTCAGACGTATCCAAAAAAATCAAAGGGTTTTCTGAGGGTTTCGGTTGTAACATAAGTCTATATCTTTTCTTCTGATATCAATGAAACGTATATTCATAAAATCTCTTTCACTTGGAATATTGCTGACAGGAGTGTTATCAGCCGGTTGTTCAGATGATTTTGATACTTCCGGTAATTTGACACCGTCTCTTTCTGCGCGTTATTTAGGGAGTGTGAACTCAGATTTATTTATAGATGACTGCAATGCCTTTACGTATGATATGAGGGTAGTGAGCGTTGGTACTCCGTGGCAGTTTAAGGATTTCGCAAGCTGGCTGAGTGCCTCCCCTTTGTCCGGCGACGAATCCGCGACAGTTACCTTATCCGGTGAAGCAAATTTTAGGGCTGAGACCAGAACAAGTGTGTTTGCATTTCAGAGTATGTTTGAAGATTGGGAGTATAGTCAGCCGGTTACATTGACTCAGGTTGGATCAGCGCCTTACATTGAGGTGTCGCAACTCCCGGAATCCTTTAGTGGAGTAAAGTCACAACAAATAGTCAATATAAGTGCAAATTGTGACTGGCAGGCTGAGACCTCGGTATCATGGCTCACTTTGACCCCCGATGTCGCGTCCGGCACTTTGACAATAGAAGTAGAAGATAATCTTGACAAGCAGAGCCGTTCGGCAAATGTGTCATTGAGCGGAATCGGGCAAAATGTCTCTGCGTCATTCAGTATTACTCAGCTACCGTCTGCTTTTGATGTGGATATATCAACATTGGAATGTGGTCAAGGCACAAGCCAATATGAACTCACTGTCACGTCCGATGTCTCATGGACCTCTACTTGCGAATCCTGGATGCAAGTGAGCCCATCAAAAGGGGATGCTGGTGTGACAAAAGTGAAGCTCGAGATTGCTCCAAACAATAGCGTGAGCAGCAGGGATGGTGCAGTCAACTTCTTTACCGGCTCTACGCAAAGATTATATGTGCATGTCATGCAGTCCGGGCTGTATCTTGAGACTCCATCATCTTTAAGATTCGATGCTTCCCAGTCAAGCAGAGAGTTGAAAATTGAGAGTAATACTGACTGGATAATAACGGAAAAACCCAGTTGGATAACTATGTCCCAGGAGTCAGGCAAAGGGGAAGCCACTGTGACAGTGACAGCTGCAGAAAATCCTACCACATCACCTCGTACAGGGACGATTGAAGTGGGATTGCCCGGCATGTTGTACAAAACAATTGAAGTATATCAGGCGGAGAAGAAGATTTCATTCTCTGAATCTGTGCTCGATTTTCTATCTACAGGCGGTGTACAGACTATTGATATAAAGGCAGATCTGCCGTGGACATCTGTGTGCAGTGACACATGGTTTGTCTGCACTCCTGCTTCGGGTAATGGTAATGCAACTGTGACTGTCACAGCCGAGCCAAACAATACAGATGCGTATAGAACCGGATATATTGAATTTGCCTATGGGGACAAGAAAAAACTAATTGAAATCAACCAGCCGGGACGATATCTGACAGTTGCAAATGAAGGTTTCGAATTTGATTCCAAAGGTGGTACAAACCTCATATATATTGAAAGTGATGACACGTGGCGTGTATCAGTCGCCGGCAATCCAGAATGGATTTCATTGTCTCAGACATCCGGCTCAGGCAAAGGAAAGATTGAGGTGACAGTGGATGATAATCCGTCTGTCAACGTCCGTTCTGCGTCATTAATAGTAGATGCCGACTATGCTCAGGACGTCAGAATCTTGATTACGCAGAGGCCTCGCTATCTGAGAGTCTCATCGCAAAATGTGATGTTTTTCTCCGCAGGTGGTACGTCTCAACCTGTGTTAGTCGAGACTGATGGCTCTTATCAGGTCACTTATCAATCGGATTGGTTTGATGTTGTGGAAAGTACCAGTTCTTTTGTGGTCAATGCCCGGCCGAATCCGGAAAATACAGTAAGGCGCGGTAAAATAACTCTTTCACTGACAGATCTCAAAGAAGGCTCGCTATCCCTTGATTTAAATGTGATTCAAGCTCCTGAAGGAGGTACGTTCCTGTTGGATGGCTTTGCTGAAGATGTAGATTGGAATCCTGTCGGAAGCGAAGATTTCTCTGTCAAGTTGACAGGATATAGCCAAGATCAGAGCTGGAATAAAAATAATGGTGACGGATTGACTATTACAATTTCCGGCTATAGTGATGATAAGGACTGGAATCTCGACAATGCGAGTGAAGCAGGAATAATTCTGACTCCCTATGGTCCGGACAGCAATTGGGGCTCTTCCTCATCTTCTGATGTGAATATAATAATCCGGAATTATGGCGGTGACAATGACTGGGATGGTTCTAAATCCAATAATGCCGGCGTATCTGTCAATCAATATGCAGGAGATAAAAACTGGAACTAACCCTGAATGTGCTGTCAATGATTAGTAGATAAACTAATATAAAAAACACAAGATATGAATAATGTAAGCAAATTTATTTACGGTTGCGTACTCGCATCGTTAACAATGATGGCAGCCTGTACTGCGGTTGATAACTCTGATAATGAGCCTTCCGACAATCTCAGCGCAGGTGAAAAGCATACCTGTGTAATGGTTCTGAATGCCGACAAACCGGCTTTCGATGAGGACGCAACCCGTTCAGCAGAGGGGTGGGAAGAGGGTGATAAGATTTATCTCACCTTTACGACGGATGGCGGCACATCATACGGTGACGCTGTATATACCAACGATGCATGGGCACTCAATTATTACGGAGATCTTGTAAAGAATACCATCACCAAATGCTCGGCTGTATATTTCGAGAAAGTCAGCTCTGTCAACAATACTCAGATCAATCTGACTGCAGAGACTTCGATATATGAGGATGTATCCGGCTCGTATACCTTCGACGGCACGACCCTTTCAGTGACAGCAGCTCTCTCTCCCAAAACCGGGCGAATCCGCTTTGCCGGAAATTCCGGCGATGTATTCACTGTCCATGGTATGGCGAATTATGATAGTTACAATGCTGAGACCGGAGAGTTTACGAGTCAACAAAGTGCTTTTGCCGGCAAAGTGAATTCAAACGGTTACACAAACTATTACTATTGTTGGATAGCCGATGACAATGATTCGCGTATGAATGTCATGACCGCTGAATCCGGCTTTTCCCGCATCCTTCCCAATACCGTGCTAAAAGTCGGCGAGAGCGGTTATATGACCCTTCCAACTTTGGATTCTCATGTCGGATGGCAAAATGTCGTAATTGTAAAAGTTAACGGTGTTGAGTTTAAGATGATACCTGTGAACAGCTACTTCCTTGCCGAGACAGAGACTACGGAAGCCCAGTATTCTGCAGTTATGGGTGGTGACAAATCAACGCAGATGCCTCAGACGGGTTTATCTTCTGATCAATGGAGTTCTTTTGTGGCTCAGTTGAAATCAATGACATCGCTTAATTTCCAAATTCCGTCAACATCACAATGGCAAACAGGATATAAAGGTGGTTCAATTTCAAAAGGATATTCCTATAGCGGTAGTAATGACATTGATGAAGTGGCTTGGTATTCAGGTAATTCTGGAGATAAGAAACATGTTGTAAAATCCAAAAAAGCCAATGAACTCGGTTTATATGATATGTGCGGCAATGTTTCAGAGATGGTAGATGATTATTATAATTATGGATATGGTGGTAGTTATATATCCGGTGCAGCAGATTGCGGATCTTCGTCATACATAAATTTCAGTGCAGACTATGTCGGTCTGAGATTGCTGCTCCGACGTTAAGGAACGCGCTCTAATAGATAGGATTATTCAATGAATCGTACCGTTATTATATCAATATTATTCTCTCTTTGCTGTTCGGTGGGTCTGGGTCAGACTTGGGAAAATGTGAAGAGTTCGGACTCCTTCCTTTATGGAGAGGGGTGGGGCACGACTGTGGCCGAGGCCGACCAGCAGGCTCTCCACGATCTGATCGGGAAGATATCAATGCAGGTGTCCGGTGAGTTTAAAGCCATAGAGAATGAGAAGAATATAAATGGTGTCAATGACTCGAAGTCGGAGATATTGTCTGTCGTCAACACCTATTCATCCGCGACTCTTACAAATACTCAGAAGGTAATCCTGCAAAATGAGCCGAATGCTTATGTGGGTCGATGGATTCGACGAGCAGACCTAAATAAGATATTCGAGGGGCGCAAGGCTAAGATTTCTGATTACATTACTTCCGGCCTTAAGGCTGAGAGTAAGGGTAAGATTGACGTTGCGCTGAAGGACTTCTATTGGGCTCTTGCACTCACGCGCACACTTCAATATCCCAATGCATTTAAATATGAGGATGAGGAGGGTGAGACCTTTCTCGCTATGTCGTGGCTGCCGGCTCATATAAATGAGATATTTGACAATATCAGTGTTGGTGTGACGCATCGAGAGGGCGATGATGTCAATCTTTTCATAACTTATAAGGGGAAGCCCGTATCTTCTATAGACTACACCTTTTTTGATGGTCGTGATTGGAGTAATATTTATTCCGCAAGAGACGGAGCCGGTGTACTTGAGCTCGCTCCCGGAAGCACGGCTGAGGATTTTAAGTTGCGTTTTGAATATGAATTTAGAGGAGAGGCGCACATAGACAATGAACTGGAGTCTGTGCTTGCTTCTATGAAGGGTATTCCAATGCCGAAAGCTTATAAATCTGTCAAGGCTAAGGCTGATGGTGCGAGTAGAAAGCTTGCAGAGCGGCAGCAAATCATCAGCGATGCAGAGAGCGCGACTGCTAATTCGTTTGCTTCGGTGTCGCCGGCTGTGTATCAGTTGCCGAATGCAGCAAGCAATGCCGGCAAATATCAACAGATACTTAATGGCTTGATCAAAGATATAGAAAGCAAGCGTTATGATGCATCCAATGATTGTTTTACACAGGAGGGACTTGAAATATATCGGCAGCTTATCAAATATGGAAGCGCTAAGTTAGTCGGCAAACCGAGTTATGAATTTTTCCAGGATGGCGACAATGTAATTGCCCGCGGGCTGCAGATGTCATTTTCGTTCAAAAGCGGCATGCGCAAATCCTTTGTAGAGGATGTGGTGTTTACGTTTGACGGTGCAGGTAAAATATGCAATATATCTTTTGGTCTTGGCAAGACAGCAGAGGCAGATATTCTCGGAAAAGGTGTATGGTCACAGCAGGCGCGCTTTGCGATTATGAATTTTCTTGAAAATTACCAGACCGCTTATGCATTGAAACGTCTCGAATATATCAGTTCAATATTTGACGATGATGCTGTAATAATAACCGGCAGCGTCATGAAGGCTCCGGTAAAGAGGATGAAATCAGGCGATAATCAGGGTGTCGCATTTGGTGGAGACATAGTCAAATATAACCGTCATACAAAAGATTCATATCTCAAGGATTTGGCACGTAGTTTTGCGAGCAAGGAATTCATCAATATCCGTTTTGCGAACAATGATGTGCGTAAGCTTGGAGTGGGTGGAGAATTGTATGCAATTCAAATTTCACAGGAATATTACTCGTCCAATTATGGCGACAAGGGTTATCTTTTCTTAATGGTAGATATAAATGATCCTGAAAATCCGATTATAAAGGTGAGGACGTGGCAGCCTGAGAAGGATCCAGATTTTGGATTGTATGGTCCTGAACACTTTAAATAATTCATTTATGTCAAGTCGGTTTGCGACTTGACAACTTGAGCCGGGATATGTCTGTTTCGGTATGATTTCTGCTTCTACTCCTCTGCTTCTACAGTTTCTGAATTTTCGGGGAGGAGGTGTCGGTGTTGGTATCAGTGTTGGTATCAGTGTTGGTGAGGAGGTCGAGGAGGCGGCGGACGGCGTCGGCTATGGCCGGGCGGCTTTCGAGGTCGGCGGCGTTTAGGCGGTGTCGGGCCTGATTGTACCATTTCAGGCGCTGCTGCAGGTGGCTCTCTACGAAGGCCGGGAGCTCTTCGGGGGTGTGGCTCGCGGCTATGGGGCGTTTGGGTCCGGCTTGCAGTATGCGACGTACAATCACTTCTACGGGGGCTTCGAGGTATATTGTCTCTCCGCGTGTGTTCATGTAGTCCATGTTGTTGTCGAAGCATGGTGTGCCTCCTCCGCAGGCGATGACGGTGTCGTCAAATTCTCCGACTTCGCGTAGCATTGCGCTCTCCATGCGTCTGAACTTCTCTTCTCCGCTTTGTGCGAATATCTCTGTTATTTTTTTGCGAAAGCGCTGTTCGATATAAAAGTCGAGGTCGATAAACTGCATGCCGGTCTCTCGTGCGATGGCGCGTCCAAGTGTGGTCTTGCCGCAGGCCATGTATCCAGTCAGAAATATAGTCATTGTGGTGGTGGGAGTGTCTTGAGTCTGTTTTTCGGTGTCATCATGTTGCGGAGATGCTTCGGAAGAGCATGTCTGTAGAGTCTCCATTGTCTGTAGCGTGTTTCTTCTCTTGCCGTGATGCTGTCAGCTTCCTGTATGGCGGCGCTGTCTCCGAGCTGTGTGGCGGCGAGCCGCATGAGTGATGCGATTTCGAACCCTTCGTGGCAAACGGAGTCGGAGTCGTATGTGATTTGATATTCCCATACTTGTGGCGGATAGAGACGCTGTGTGTCGCGGAGTGTGCGGAGCGCGATGTCCGGGTGTCCGGCGGTGAGCATTCTGGAGGCATATCTGATGAGGGCGACTCTCTGTCGTGAGATCATGCTTCCTGTGGTGGCGTCGGCATAGAATCCGGGTGTGTCCGCGCCTCCGGAGCGGAATTCGAATTGCTCCGGTATCGGTGTGCGGAGGCGGTCTCCCCGGTGTGCGAGCAGGAGCTTTCTTCCGGTGATTTTCCTGACGGTATAGTTTTTGAATCCTCCGAAAGCCTTGGCCGGAAGAAGATCCATCCAGTAGACAGGACGTGGGTGTCCGGCAGCGGCATTGGAGGCGATGATGTCAAATGTGATGAGGTCAGCGGATGAGAGGTAGTTTCGTCCGGTGGCAATCTCTTTGGCGGAGATTACAATGGAGTCACCGGGCGCTCCGTCGGCGGCCCTGACTCTCAGAAGCGGGTGAATGCGCGGTGAGGCATCTTCGGAGGAGTACAGCTGTCGGAGAGCCTTCAGTGCATCGATGGCGAGCGCATGTCGCTGCAGTGAGTCGCCGAGGATGTCGTCGGCGAGTCGGTCGTAGTATACGGCGCTGAATCTGCCCAATGCGAGGTCTTGGGGCCGAGCCTGCATGGCGAGCGGTGCGCTTTGCTCTCCCGGGCGCATAAGCTGCATCTCGTACCATGGTGTGACGAGGTATGCGGTGTTGATGAGTGTGACATCGCGTCTCATGCCGAGTACCTCCTGTGCGTACCAGAGCGGGAAAGTATAGTTGTCTCCGTTGATGAAGAGTATGGCGTCCTTCTCGAGCGGCAGGAGCATGTTGGCGGCATAATCCTCCACGGCGTGACGTCCGGAGCGGTTGTGGTCATCGTAGTTTTGGGCGAGCATCCAGAGCGGTGTGGCGGCGATGAGGAGGGCAGCGAGGGATGTGAGGAGAGTGCGCAGTTTATGCCGTCGGGTCTTGAGGGCTGCGGTGAGGAGATATGCCATGCCGGCGGCAATCCAAAGTGCGTAAGCCCAGAATGAGCCGAGGAAGGAGTAGTCTCTCTCTCTTGGTTGTCTGGGGCCTTGATTGAGGTAAAGCACGATGGCTATGCCGGTCATGAAGAAGAGTATGAAGATGATGAAATTCCATCGTCTGCGCGTGATGTCGTGCTTGTCGGCGAGGACCCATAGGCCAATGATGCCGAGGAGGAGCGGTATGGCGAAGTATACGTTGTGTCCGGGATTGGAGGAGCCTATTTCCGTCGGCATGTCGGATATAGTGCCGAGCATGGCGTCATCCGCCGGAGTGATGCCGGTGATGAAATTGCCGTGTTCCACTTCTCCTACGGAGAATCGGTCGTTTTGCTTTCCGACGAAATTCCACATCAGGTATCTGAGATACATGTAAGCGACCTGGTATGAGGCGAAGTATGTGGCCTGCTGCAGATATGTGGGTCTGAGTATTTTCTCTTTGACCCGCTTGCCGGAATCTTCGAGTCGGCCTACGGGATGTCCGAGTGAGTCGAGTGCGTATGATACTTCTACCGAGTCCATTGCCTCGGGAGTCATGCCGGCCCAGTCGGCGTAGGCGTCAATGTCGTCGGGATTGCGGCTCACGAGTCGTGGGATCCACATGTTGAGCTCCGGCGGGAAAATATATTCTATGCGGTCGTCGAGGCGCACGTATGTCGAGGCGCTGTCGGTATGCGAGAGCGCATATCTCTCTGCGATGCTGCGGGTGGCATATCTGCGGTAGTCGGCGTGTCCTGCGGAGTCGATGCTCTCGAGCCGCATGGGTGCGCTGTAAGGTGTATGGCCGTATAGCAGCGGAGGAGCGGTGCCGTATTGGTCGCGTGCGAGATATGATGAGAGCGCGAATATGTCGGAGGGAGCGCCTTCGTTCATGGGGGTATTGGCGGCTCCTCTTACGAGTAGTATGAAGTATACTGAGTATCCAGCGAGCAGTAGCGCCGGTGTCCAGGTGAGCGTCTGATGTCGTCGGAGAGCGGCTGCCGGGAGAAAGGGGAGAGCTATGGCCACGGC
>CAYSJG010000032.1:0-1900 GCA_964431295.1 uncultured Sangeribacter sp.
GGGGGGGGGGGGGGCGGGTGTCTGCGGGGGGGGGGGGTGGGGGTGGGGGTGGTTGGGGGGCCCGGGGGCCGGGGGGACTGTGGCGAGGAATGCGTCGATGGCGGAGGATGTGGCGTCGGTGATGGATGCGGGGGCAGTATTGTGTTGCTCTGCTCCGATTGTATTTTCGGGCGTGTCTTCGGCGGTGTCTTCGGCGGTGTCTCCGAGGGTGTTGTCGGGGGTGGATTCCGTGCCGGATTCTCCGGGTGTGTATTGCAGGGGTGCGTCGGGTGTGCCGAAGCGGTCTATGAATTGCTCTATGGCTTTGTCGGTGGTGGGATGGGGTGTGATGGTGTCGGGATAGAATCCTGCGAGTGATTCTGAGTCTGCGCCGAGGAGTTCTCTTATGTCGGGGGTGCTGCCGATGGTGGCGGCGAGTCGCTGGCGCATTTTGTCGCGCAGGGCGGGGTCGGTGGTGGTGCGCAAGATACGGAGTGCGGCGTAGGTGAATGCGGGATAGCGCCGGAGGAGTGCGGTGGCTTCCTGGGTGGTGAGGGGGTCGAGTGGCATGGGGGTCGGTATATGGGGTGATTACATATATAAGGTGGTTGGTGTGGTCTACCAGTTGCCGAGGGTGGCGTTGAAGATAAGGTCTACCAGTTCTTCCGAGATCTGCCGGCAGAGGTCGTCCTGTACGTCTATGAGGAGCAGGTCGGCGGAGAATTGTCTGTATGCGGAGAAGGTCTGGTCGATGTTGTTGGCGGGATTGATGTTGTCGATATATTTGACGCGGACGGTGATGGTGAGTCGTGTCTCTGTGGCGTATGCGTCTTCTCCTACTGACTGTGGTGTGAGGGTATATCCGGTGATTTCTCCTGACATTTCGAGGTCGGCGTTGCCGTCTACTTCCTGGAGTCGTGTCTGTCGCGAGACTGAGTTGAGGAGTCTTTTTTCAATTTCTGACTGGTGGGGGGGGTATACGAGGGCTGCGCGTATGGGGAAGTCGGAGATGTTGATGGTTTTGTATATGTCGTAGTTGATTGCAGATCCGTTGAGCTTGAATGACGGGATGCAGGATGTAAGTGGCGCTGTGGCGATGATGCCGAGCATGGCCATGAGGACAGCGGCGAGCCATCGCTGCGCTCTGGGTGATAGGTGATGACGGGTGATGCGTCTGCGTATTGTCTGTCTATTCGATGCCATACTCGTGGATTTTGCGGTAAAGGGTCCTTGGGGAGATGTTGAGGTCTTCTGCTGCGCGTTTTTTGTCGCCGTTGTGTCGTCGGAGCGCGTCTTCGATGGTGAGGCGTTCTGCGTCTTCGAGTGTGCGTGGGGCGGTGGAGCGGTCGGGGAGGTATTCGGGGAGATATCTCGTGGGATCCTGTGTGTCTGACTGGGCGGTATCGCCGTCTACTATGAGGTCTTTTGGGGAGGGGAGCACGGCCTTGGATCTCTCTTTGGGGGCGGCATTTTTGTTGTGGATGCCTACTGCGGCCTGGAGCTCGGCTATTTCTGCGCGGAGTGCGAGGAGTGACTGCCATAGAAATTCGCGGTCCTGCTCGTAGGAGTGTCCTGAGGCGAAGGGGAGGTCGCCGGAGTCGGATGTTCTGGCGAGCGGGAGGAGCTCTACGATGTTGCGTCGTGTGATGTCTCTGCCGGCGTTGAAGAGTGCGAGCTGCTCTATGACGTTTTTGAGCTGCCGGACGTTGCCGGGCCATGCGTAGAGGAGCATTGCGGAGCGGGCGTCTTCTGAGAATGTGACCGGGGCGGTCATATATTTCTCTGAGAAGTCGGCGGCGAATTTGCGCGCGAGTAGGATTACGTCGTCGCCGCGGTCGTGGAGGGAGGGGACTTCTATGCGGATGGTAGAGAGGCGATAGTAGAGGTCCTCGCGGAATTTGCCCCGGGCTACGGCGCGGAG
>CAYSJG010000032.1:1910-13679 GCA_964431295.1 uncultured Sangeribacter sp.
CGACGTTGGTGGCGGCCACTATGCGTACATTTGTCTTCTGGACTTCGGAGGAGCCTACCTTGAGGTATTCTCCGGTCTCGAGGACGCGCAGCAGGCGTGCCTGAGTGGGCAGTGGGAGCTCGGCGACTTCATCGAGAAAGATTGTGCCGCCGTCGGCTTCTTCAAAATAGCCTTTGCGGGAGGATACGGCGCCTGTGAAGGATCCTTTCTCATGGCCGAAGAGCTCGCTGTCGATGGTGCCTTCGGGGATGGCGCCGCAATTGACGGCTATATATTTCTTATGTTTACGGGAGCCGCAGCTGTGTATGATGCGGGGGAAAAATTCTTTGCCTGAGCCGGATTCGCCGGTAACGAGCACAGAGAGGTCGACCGGGGCTACCTTCACTGCGCGGTCGATGGCGCGGATAAGTACCTCGGAATTGCCTACGATTGAAAATCGCTGCTTTACCTGCTGCACTTCGCGGGATATCTGTAAGTCTTCGTTTTGCACAATGCAAAATTAATCAATCCCTGCATTTTTTGCAACGCAAAAATTTTATTATTTTTGCACTTTGCGGTCGAAAACGCCGCCCTCTGACTAATGAAAGACCTCTGGCTATTCATACGGCGCTTTGCCAAACCATATACCAAAGAACTGTCGCTGAGCGTGTTCTTCAATTTTTTGACGGCTTTTTTCACTGTCTTTTCGTTTGCTTTTCTGATCCCGATACTGCAGATGCTCTTCGGGCTCGACACTCCGGATTATTCATATATGGAGCCTGGGAGCGCTTCGCTGAAGGACTGGGCTGTCAATAATTTTTATTATTACACCTCTGTGCTGATAGCTGACAGGGGAGAAAGCTTCACGCTCGGCTGTCTGGCTGCCATCCTTGTGGTGATGACACTGCTTAAGGTGGGTGTGGCCTATCTATCGGAATATTTCATCATCCCGATGAAGAACGGGGTGGAGCGCGACATCCGCAATGCGATGTATGCCAAGATCCTCTCTCTCCCCATAGGCTTCTTCACCGCCGAACACAAGGGGGACATTATGGCCCGCATCTCAGGGGATGTCACGGAGATAGACAATTCTGTGCTGACTTCCGTGCTGGCGGTCATACGCTATCCGGTGATGATCGTATTCTGCCTCGCGGTGATGGTCTACATCAGCTGGCAGCTCACAATTTTCGTATTCATCATGCTGCCCATAGTGGGCTTTGTGATGGGGCTTGTGGGCAAAAAGCTCAAGCAGAAATCGCTGCGCGCGCAGAATCTGTGGGGACTTATCCTCTCTGTGACCGAGGAAACGATCTCGGGCCTCAGAGTGGTGAAGGCTTTCAATGCCGAGAAGACAATGGACCGGCATTTCAGCCATGAGACTGAAGGCTACTGCAATCTCACTAATGCCGTCAACCGTCGTGTGGCGCTGGCCCATCCCCTCTCCGAACTGCTCGGCACTGCGGCCATCGCGCTCCTGCTGTGGTTTGGAGGCTCTCTGATCCTCAGCGGCCACAGTACTATCGACGCTGCGGGATTCATATATTATATGGTGATCTTCTACAGTATCATCAACCCTGCCAAGGAGCTTTCCCGCTCCTCCTACACCATCCGCAAGGGTATGGCCGCGCTGGAGCGCATAGACCGTATCCTGAACGCCGAGAATCCCATACAGGATCCGGCGCGCCCCGAGTCTCTGCCTGAGCCGGATCCCCGCACGCCGGGGGGAAGAATCCAGTTTGACCACGTCAGCTTCGCTTACGAAGAGGGGACGGATGTGCTCAAGGATATCTGTCTCGACATCCGGCCGGGGATGACTGTGGCCATTGTGGGACAGTCTGGCTCGGGCAAGTCGACGCTCGCCGACATGATCCCGCGATTCTGGGATCCGCAGCATGGCAAGGTCATGGTGGACGGCATCGATGTCAAGGCGCTGCGCGTCTGCGATCTGCGCAGTCTGCTGGGCACCGTAAGCCAGGAGGCCATTCTCTTTAACGACACTTTCTTCAACAATATAGCCTTCGGCAATCCTTCGGCTACGCGCGAGGATGTGGAGCGCGCGGCCAGAATAGCTAACGCCCATGAGTTTATCATGGCCACTCCCGACGGCTACGACACTCTGGTGGGCGATTCGGGCTCGCGCCTCTCCGGCGGCCAGCGACAGCGCATAAGCATAGCGCGCGCAGTCCTCAAGAATCCTCCCATCCTCATCCTCGACGAGGCCACCTCCGCGCTCGACACTGAGAGCGAACGCCTTGTGCAGCAGGCTCTCGAGAGGCTGATGACCGACCGTACCACCGTAGTAATCGCCCATAGGCTCAGCACCATCACGGGCGCCGACCTGATATGTGTGATGCATGAGGGACGCATTGTGGAGAGGGGCACACATCAGCAGCTCATGGAGCTGCAGGGGCAATACAGCCGTCTGGTCAATCTGCAGCAAGTGTGACACCACCCACGGGCGGCATGACAACATCCTGACACTCACAAGATAGAATCAATTAAATCTGGCGATATGAAAAAACTGGCAATACTGGCTTCCGGCTCCGGCACGAATGCCGAGAATATCCACCAATTCTTTGCGCGCGGCAACCGCATAGCCGTGGACATCGTGATCTATGACAGGCGCGATGCCGGCGTGGCGGCAAGAATGGCCCGATATGGCGTGGAGACTCTCTTTATCCCCGGCACACAATGGCGCGAACATCCTGATGACATCGTCAGGCTGCTCCGCAGCCGCGGCATCGACCTTGTGGTGCTCGCCGGATTCCTGCGCCATATCCCTGACGAAATCACCACTGCCTTTGCCGGCCGGATCATCAATATCCACCCCTCTCTGTTGCCGGCCTACGGCGGCAAAGGGATGTACGGTCACAAGGTGCACGAGGCGGTGATAGCTGCCGGAGAGAAAAAATCCGGGGTCACAGTCCACTATGTCACTCCTGAATACGACGCCGGTCCGATAGTGATGCAGCAAGAGGTGGAGATCACGCCTGAAGATACCGCCGAGACTCTCGAGGCCAAGATACATCAGGCGGAATATCAGCTCTTCCCTAGAGCCATCGTGGCCGCTCTCGCCGAGAAGAAGGATGCCTCGCAGACGCCTCCGGATATCAACGGGACGGACATAACGACTGCATCCGCCGGGACGGAGACGACGACTGCATCGACCGGGACGGGCGAGACTACCGCATCGACCGGGACGGGGACAGCGACTCCTCCTCCGATGCCTCCGGCCGAAGAGTGGGCCAGGACACTTAATATCCCGTACGAGCCGGCTCAGGCCGCCGAGCCCGCAAAATCCGCTCAACCATCTGAGGGCGCCGGAACCACACCACACGCCATGCCTGAGCCGGGCTTCCCTCGCTCGCAATATCAGCAGCCTATGCCCGGCTACGGTTACCGCCCCACGGGGGTATCCGACATGACTTCGGGGACCGACAGACCTCCCATGCCTCCCACCAACATGGTATGGGCTGTGATATGCACGGTGCTCTGCTGCTTTATCCCGGGGATCATCGCCATCATCATGTCATCGCGTGTGTCATCGAGATATTACGCAGGCGACTTCGAGGGCGCCAAGAGAGCCTCCGACGCCACACAGTGGTGGATCATCGCATCCTTTGTGCTCGGCATACTCTCGGCCACACTTTACATACCTCTGTCGCTGATATGACACTCTGAGCCTTAAGAGCCTGAGCAATAATCACAAGAAGCATCATGTCTGCATCGGGTAAGATCCGCAGACGGGCCATAGTGGCGGCCGTCTTTGCTTTGCTGGCCGCAGTATATTTCATATTCGACCCGGCGCAATACGGATGGATGCCGCGTTGCCCGTTTCTGTCTGTCACGGGCTATCAATGTGCGGGATGCGGATCGCAGCGTCTGGTGCATGCGCTGCTGCACCTCGACTTTCACGCCGCCTGGAAAGCCAATGCGCTGCTGCTCCTCTCCCTGCCGTATCTGATATTCTGGATAATAGTCGATTCATCACCGCGCCGCCGCGCCGACCATCCGCGATTCAGCCCTCGGCTCGCAAGCATCTCCGCGGCCATGAATTCCCGTACGGCCATGGTGACGATATGCGTCATCCTGATAGGATGGACTATGTTTAGAAACATGTTTTTATAAATTTTATAGAAAAAAACATTCTTAAAATATTTTGAATTAAAAGAATAAATGTTAACTTTGGCGCACGCTATGTAATATGCGCTACTCAAAGGACGTTAGGCTTCTGAGCCTGCGCCTCGCGGAAGTATGCTTGCGACAATCACTTACGACTGTACAGCCTACATAGCTCATGAATTAATAAAAACGTATAATAACCTATCTATCAACCAAATCATTCCATAATGAAGCGCAAATTCCTATCAACGGGTCTGCTGACGGTCTTTTCAGCCGCAGCCTTGACTCTCGCCATCACGGCAGCGCCTGCAGAAGATGGATGGCACAAGATCGGACGTAACAAGACCTCCGCTCAAGCCACCATCAATCCGAAGGCCTCATCTCAATCACCGGGATTAAGCTATCGCCGAAGCCGCGGACTCATCCGCCAGGACGCGCAGCTCCGTCCTCAAGGCGACTGCATCCAGCGCGGAGGCGCACTGAAACGCCCCGGACTCTCACGCTCCCACCGCTCTATCGAAGAGCCGAGAGGAAATGTGTATGCCATCGTCAACCGTCACAACGAGATGACATACAAGAGTCAGGCATACATCGCCAAAGTGGATCTCAAGACCGGCGCGCTTGATAGAATGTATCAGAGCGCAGAGCTCTGCGCATACATCGGAGAAGACTATGACCTCCAGAGCAACGTATACCGCAAAGGACTCATCTATTGCCCCACATCCAACCAGGACGTAGCGGACGGCGCTACATTCGGATGGGAGGTCATCGACTTTGAGACCGGCGACTATATCGGATATGTCAGCTTCGGAGGAGACATCCTCGGAGCTCCATACTCCCTGACCTATGATGAGGACAACGACCTCTTCTACGGCCTCTCCATCGGCTCCAACTCAGGCTCGCAGCTCTGTATCTTCGATCCTAAAAAATTCGACCTCAACGGTGGCGACTCCTCCGAGGCTCTCGAATACCGCGAGAAGATTGCACCGGGCGCACACTGGTTTGGCGCCATCAGCTACAATCCTCTTGACAAGAAGCTCTATGTATTCGACGAGGAGAACAACGTATACACCGTCGACCCCAAGGTAGACGACCCCTTCAAGAAAACTGAAGTAGTAGAGGCCGGCTATCTCGACACATATTATGACATCGTCACCGACGGATTCGCCACCGGACTCACCTACAGCCCGATGGACGAGATGTTTGTGACACTTTACCGCGACAACGACATCAAGGGCACACGTCTGCTCTTCATCGACCCCAACGACTGGTCAGTTGTGGAAGGGGGCGTAGTCACCGACCCCAACCGTCCCTTCATCGCAGACTTCATCACCTCCGATGAATTCGCCGACGCAGATGCTCCCGAACTCGCTGCCAAGCCCGTGGTCGACTTCGACAAAGCCAGCCTCACCGGCACCATCACATTCACCACTCCTGAATATACCTACTACGGTGTAGCCATCGGCTCCACTCCCCTCAAGGTATCACTCATGGACGGTGAGAATGTGCTCTTCGAGGGCAATATGGCCGCCAACGAGACCAAGACCATCACCGCCACACTTACCCAGGGCACACACAATCTGACTCTCGCCACATACATCGGCGAGCTCCGCAGCCCCGTGCGCTCATACACTTTCTATGTCGGCAATGACAACCCCTGCCCCGTCACCGACCTCGATCTTGACATCGACAAGCTCACATGGACCGCTCCCGGAGCCGTAGGCGCTCACGGAGGATTCGTGGACACCAACATGCTCGAATACGACGTGTATGTCGACAACGTGCAGCAAAACGCCAACCCCGTGGAGACTGAAAGCTTCACTCTCCGTTTCCCCGTGGACATGAAGCGCGCCGACATCAAAGTAGTGGCCCGCGCCAACAATATGGAGTCCGAAGCCGCATCCATCAGCGATGTCATCGGCAACGCCCTCTCTCTCCCACAGTCATTCGCGCCCAGCGACGAGGACGCACAGCTCTTCACTGTGGTCAACAACAACTACGACGAGCGCCGCTGGTACAAGTCCAAAATCACCGAGGGCGACGATCCCTGGCCGGTATGGGCTTTCGAAATCGGATACTTCAATGACGCCGACGACTGGCTCATCCTCCCCGCCATCGAATTCCCCGATGCCGACAAGATGTACAACCTCAGCTTCAAGCTCGGCTCATTCAGAGACATCGACGGACACGGCACTGACGAGTCATTCGAAGTGCTCATTGCCAACAAGCCCACTGTAGAGGCCCTCAAAAACGGCATCTGCGCCGTCAAGTACGACCACTACTCCACCACACAGACCTGGGACCAGCTCTCTGTCAACTTCGCCGTGCCCACTCCCGGACGCTACTACGTAGCTCTCCACTGCTTCTCCTCCAAGGCCAACGAAAGCTGGGGCATGATCACAAGAGACTTCACTGTCGACAGCGTGGAAGGACAGAACAGCGGCGTGCCCGGTGATCCGGAAATCAAGGTGACAGCAGGAGCTGAGGGCGACCAGAGCGCCAACTTCGAAATCAAACTCCCCACTAAAGATGTGATCGGACGTGACCTCGACCCGACATCCAAAGTCAACATCAACATCACACACAAAGGTTTCGGCGACATCTTCGAAGCCAACGGTGAAGGCGCACCCGGCGAGACCATCAACATGACCTGCTATGTGGACAACGACGGATTTGCCGACTTCTCCATCACACCCTCCAACGACAACGGCAAGGGATATACCCGTGTAGTACGCCAGTACTGCGGTATCGACACCCCGCTCGCGCCCACCAACATCCAGGGCGTGCCTTCAGAGGACAACCGCAAGATGAACCTCACCTGGGATGCCCCCGGCACTGTCGGATACAACGGCGGATACGTGGATCCGTACTCGCTCAAATATGTCATCTACACACGCTCCGGAGTATCATACTATGAAGTCGGAGAAGTTGCAGAGACACACTGCGAATACAATCCCAACAACGAAAAGCTCATCGACTACTACGTAGGACCCGCTGCACGCAACGAGGCCGGAGAGAGCAAAGAATCCAGATTCGTACAGGACCAGCTCGGCAAACCTTACGACACTCCCGCCAAGGAATACTGGAACACCACCAGCTTCTCGCTCAGCCCCTACACCTTCAAGACCACAGGCGCCTACGACGGTTCCGAATGGCAGAGCATCGGCAATGCGGAGGCTCTTGGCAAGCTCTTCACCGGAGCTACACTGCAGCAGGGCGGACTCATTTCCTACAGCTCCACCGGCGGTCCGGTGATGACACAGCTCATCACTCCGAAGGTCAACACCATTGGCATGGAGAAGGCTATATACACTCTCAGATTCTGGGATAACATCGACACTCCGCAGATCCGCATCTACGGACGTCGCAACGGCCATAATGAAGCCGAGCTCCTCTATACCTTCATCCCCGAAAACGCCTCCAGACCGCATTGGAACGAGGCTTCGTTCAATCTCCCCGCAGAGTACCTCAACTGCTCATGGGTACAGTTCCGCATCGATGCATCTCTCACCGGCGCAGAGACAGAATATCTGCTCCTCGACACCTGGTCAGTATTCCCCGACTACGAATATGACCTCGGCATCACCTCATTCAGCGGACCCTCACAGATCTCCGTGGGCGACGTGGCCACTTACGATGTCAAGGTAGTCAACGGCGGCTCCGAGCGCAACGACGGTACTCTCACCGTGGATCTCGTAGATGCAGAAGGCACCGTCAAAGCTTCCTTCCAGACACAGATCAGCAAGCTCGACGCCACCAAGGAGTTTGAGGCTCATCCCCAGTTTGAGATCACCGGTGACTTCACCGACCTCAAATCACTCACGGCACGCGCCAAAGTGACCGCCGACGAGGATGAAGGCGCCAATAACAACGAGCGCTCGATCGCAGTGGCACTTCACAACGCGCAGATCCCCGCTGTAGGCGACCTCAAGGGTACACTCAATTCCGAAAAGGGTGTCAACCTCACATGGACTGCCCCCGTAGCTTCCTACGGTGACTTCGACAACTTCGAATTCCATCCCGCCTTCAACAATTCTGACAAGATCGGTGAATGGAAAAACATCGACCAGGACGGATTTGTACCCGAACAGGTAGCCAACGGCGCACTCTCCTACACATGGGAAGGCTCCGACCAACCCTGCGCATGGATCGTAATCGACGCAGAGAAGCTCAACCTTCAGGGCGACGAACGTGCTGCTGCCCTCTCCGGCAAGCAATATCTCATCGCACGCGCCGCTGCCCTGACTGAACAGGACAATCCCAATGAGTACCAGTCAAGCAAGTGGCTCATCTCACCGCGCATACAGGGTGGCTCCAAGCTCTCATTCTGGGTCAACACACTCTCGGCCGACAAAGAATATTTCGAGATCTGGTACACCACCGCTGATGACCCCCAGCTCGGCACCATCGACCCGCGCCGTCCCAACAACTGCGGCGACTTCCAGGGACGCAAAGCCCTCTATAAGGGCGGCAGCGAGCTCTGGGAACAGATTACATATGATGTCCCGGCACGCGCCACACACATCGCCATCCGCTACTGCTCGTTTGACGGTATGCTCCTCATGCTCGACGACCTGAACATCACACCGGAGGACATGCTCACACGCAACGCTGACCACTTCGCGCTCTACCGCAGCGAAGACAATGGCGACTTCTACCTAGTGGCAGACAACATCAACGGCGAGACATACACTGACGCCGACTTCAAGGACGCCAAGTCCACACGCTACTACGTGCAGGCTTACAGCGAAGTAGACGGCTCAATGATCGGAGGACCCAAGTCCAACATCATCGAGATACAGGGCTCCAGCGTAGAGACACTCACCGCTGACACCCGCATCGCAGGCGGACACGGCGTGATCGTACTCACCGGACTCGAAGGACAGCAGATACAGATCGTAGCCGCCGACGGCAAAGTCGTGCTCAACACCGCAGTACGCGCACCGCAGGCCTCCTACGGCGTGCAGCCCGGCATATACATGGTCAAGACTGCCGACAAGACCGTCAAAGTCATCGTCAAGTAATGACACATTGACTTAACAATACTATCACTCCCACAGAGGGCGCGCCGACAACAGCCGACGCGCCCTCTCATTATATATACCGCACCGCATTGCTCTTGCACCATGACTCTTGCACAATATCGGGATTTTTCCTAAATTTGTGAAATATATTAACCATCGGCCCCCACGCTTGCTCCGGGTCACGACAGCAACATTCAATCAGATGTTTAGTCCGAACTTCTATTTCACCACCCTCTTCACAATGGCTTTTCTGGCAATCGTGGTATTCCTTGCGCTTTTGAAAATCACACCGGGCTACGGCATCACATACAGTCGTAAATGGGGACCCGCCATAAGCAACCGGCTCGGATGGATACTCATGGAATCCCCCGTATTCTTCGCCATGCTCCTCATCTGGCTCCTCTCCCCGCGCCGCTGGGAGCCCGCGCCTATGGTCATCACACTGATATTTCTAATCCACTACTTCCAGAGGTCATTCATATTCCCATTCATGATCAAAGGGAAAAGCAAAATGCCCCTCGTCATAATCATCTGCGGAATAATATACAATGTCATCAACGCATACCTCATAGGCGGATGGATGTTTCATATCACACCCCCCGATGCATACCCCCTATCATGGCTATACAGCCCCCTCTTCATCCTCGGCACCCTCATATTCATCGCCGGAATGATCATCAACATCTCCTCCGACAACATCATACGACATCTCCGCAAGCCCGGCGACACACGTCACTATATACCGCATGGAGGCATGTTCAGATATGTCACCTCCGCCAACTATCTCGGCGAACTCACAGAATGGATCGGATATGCCATACTATCCTGGAATCCCGGATCACTCGTATTCGCCCTATGGACATTCGCCAACCTCGGCCCGCGCGCCAGAGCCACACACCGCAGATATATCAGCGAATTCGGAAATGAATACCGCCGCCTGCACCGCAGATATATCATACCCCATATCTACTGACCACCTTATCACCACACATCATGCTTTTCACTCCAGCCAACATCGGACCCATCACCCTCCGCAACCGCACCATACGCTCCGCCGCATTCGAAGGAATGGGACGCGACAACGGACCCACCGACATGCTCCGCGACTACCACTTCAGCGTCGCTGAAGGCGGCGTCGGCATGACCACACTCGCATACGCCGGAGTGTGCCGCTCCGCACTCTCATTTGACACACAGCTTTGGCTACGGCCCGATATCGTGCCACAACTCCGGGAAATCACCGACGGCATACACGCCCGCGGAGCCAAAGCCTCCATACAGATCGGACACTGCGGCAACATGACACATATCGCCACAGCAGGTGGCATACCCGTGGCACCATGCACCGGATTCAACCTCTACTCCCCCACCATCTGCCGTGCACTCCGCGAAGACGAACTCATACAGCTCGCCAAAGACTTCGGCACCGCCGTCGACACCGCACGCGATGCCGGATTTGACTGCGTGGAAGTACACGCCGGACACGGATACCTCATCTCACAATTCCTCTCACCATACACCAACCACCGTCACGACAAATTCGGCGGCTCACTCGACAACCGCATGAGATTCATGAGGATGTGTCTCGAAGAAGTAATGGACCACGCCGGCTCCGACATGGCCGTCATCGTCAAGACCAACATGCGAGACGGATTCAAAGGAGGACTCGAAATAGACGACTGCCTCACCGTAGCCAAAGAGATCGAACGCGCCGGAGTCCACGGCATAGTCCTATCAGGAGGATTCGTCAGCAAAGCACCCATGTACGTCATGCGCGGAGAAATGCCCATCTACACCATGACTTACTACATGAAGCAGCTCTGGCTCAAATACGGAGTCAGACTCGCAGGAAGATTCATGATAAAACCGGAGAAATTCAGACCACTTTACTTCCTCGAAGACGCACGCCGCTTCAGAGCACAACTACAGCTCCCCCTCATCTATGTCGGAGGAGTCGTAGACCGTCCCGGCGCCGAGAAAGTACTCGCCGAAGGATTTGAATTCGTACAGATGGGACGCGCACTCCTCAACGAACCCGACTTCGTCAACCGTATGCGCCAAGACGAATGCCACGCCTGCGGATGCGACCATGTCAACTACTGCATAGCCAGAATGTACTCCAAAGAGATGGCCTGCCACAAACACCTTGACGAGCAACTCCCCAAAAAGATCCTACGCGAAATCGAACAGATCAAGACACGCGCAGCCCGCGACTGACACCCAGCCCCCCAAGCACACATACATCCCACCAGTATCTTACCAGCCGACACAACGATGAGCAAGGACATCAAAGGAAAAGTAGCCGTAGTCACCGGAGCCAGCGGAGGAATAGGACTCGAATTCTGCCGCGCCCTCGCACGCCGCGGAGCAGACATCGTCATGATAGCAATAGAAGACAAGCAGCTCCACGACGCCGCCTCACGAATAGCCGAAGAATACCACGTCAACACATATCCTCTCACCATCGACCTCTGCCACTTCGACGCCGACAGCCTCGTAGAGAAATTTATCGACAGCCACACCCTCGAGCCATATATACTCGTCAACAACGCCGGCATCTTCTCATTCGACTACCTCAACAACGTCCCCGCACGCAAAATAGAAGCCTTCGTAGACCTCCACATACGCATAGTCACCCTCCTCT
>CAYSJG010000033.1:0-13587 GCA_964431295.1 uncultured Sangeribacter sp.
GCCGGCGAGGATGAGACACATCATGGTGGAGGAGAATTCGAGAAGCAGAATCTCTCTGGTGGCCAGACCGGTCGAATATGACGGTATAAGCGGCGATACGATGTTGATGGTCATCTGTATACAGATCACCGCACCGATAAATAGCGAGATCACGATGACAAGAGGTATAGAGTCAACTCCAAGTTTGTTGATCTCAAATATCAGCGACTTGAAAAATACTTTCCACTTGTCGGGCACCTTGATCACCTCCTTCATGAACAGGCAATAACGCCCAAAAGTCTTTATAGATGATAATATCATAAATTGTCTGAGATAGCGGACGCGCAAGCGCGTCAGTTCAACAAACCCCAAGGCCGTAAAAACAACGGTCGCAAGGCAAAATTACACAAAATTACAAAATTTTCATCAGACAATAAAACTATCCCCGAATTATCAACCCAATTTCAACCCAATATCAGGGAAATGATTGCGTAAATGATTACAATACGGAGTGATACAAAAAAAGAGAGTGTACCAAAACTTTGATTTTGATACACCCTCAAATTATTTGTATGCAGTATTATTTGAAGAGATACTGTGATGAGATGCTCTGGTTGTTGTGGATGCGGCGGATTGTGTCGGCGAAGAGTTTTGCTACGGGGAGCACTACTGCCTTGGAATTCTCCTTGCCGTAAGGTATGGAGTCAGTGAAGATGATTTCGGTGAGACCGGAGTTGAGTACTCTCTCAGTGGCGGGGTCGGACATCACAGCGTGGCTGGCGAGAGCTCGTACGGATTTTGCTCCGAATCCGAGCAGCAGGTCGGCGGCTTTTGTGATGGTGCCGGCAGTATCCACGATGTCATCCACGAGTACGACATTCTTGCCCTCGACATCGCCGATGACGGTCATCTTGGCCACTACATTGGCTTTGGCGCGCTGCTTGTGGCAGAGTACCAGAGGCACATCGAAATATTTGGCATAAGAGTTGGCTCTCTTTGCACCGCCTACGTCCGGTGATGCGATTACCATATCTTTGAGATGGAGGCTCTCGATATAGGGGATGAAGATGGAGGAAGCGTAGAGATGATCCACAGGCACATCGAAGAATCCCTGTATCTGGTCAGCGTGGAGGTCCATAGTGATGAGACGGTCGATACCGGCTACACTCAGAAGGTCGGCCACGAGTTTTGCGGCTATTGACACACGGGGCTTGTCCTTGCGGTCCTGGCGTGCCCAGCCGAAGTAGGGGAGTACGGCGATGATTTTGCCTGCGGAAGCGCGTTTCGCTGCGTCAATCATCAGGAGAAGCTCCATGAGATTGTCAGAGTTGGGGAAGGTGCTCTGTACGAGATATACTTCCGCTCCACGGATTGACTCTTCAAAACCGACTTCAAACTCGCCGTCGGCGAAGCGTTCCACTTTCATTTTACCCAATTCGATACCAAGGTCTTTGCAAATCGATTCGCCGAGATACTGGCTCTTCGATCCGGCAAACACCATAATCGGGGGAAGACTGTTGCTCATGATATGTAGGAAATAGTTGTAAAAAAATTACGTTGCAAATTTATTAAGAATTCTCTCCTCCACCTAATTTATTTGTCATTTTTTTGCGCGAATTTTCAGCACACTTCATATTTGCTGAATTTTCCTCAGTATTTGTATGCTCTTCGGGGTGGAGGGCGCCCGAGTTGTCAGAGGTGGTTGCAGAGGTGGTTTCGGAGGCCTCCGTATCCGGCCTGTCAGCAGTGCGTAGCCGTATCACGACAGCGTCGCGCGCCTTGAGTTCGATCGGGCATCCTTCGGAGGATGAGATGATTACAGGCGTCATTTTCTTCCAGAGCAATTCCTCGGCCGCGTACTGTCCCACGGCAAGTCCGGCGGCCTCGATGGCCTCTTTCGGGATATTTATCCTGATGCGCATAGGCTCATCGGCAAAATTCACCACTATAAGGAGCGCCTCTCCCGGGGTATGGCGCAGGAAGGCGAAATTGCGGTGGGGCGAGAAGTCCGGATTGTCAAGATTGACATACATGAGGTCGAAAAATGCTCCGCAACGCAGGGCCGGCTCCTCATTGAGCAGGCCGAGAGTCCTCGCATAGACATTTCTCAGCCATATCTCGTGCTTGGTGAGTTTCTCCTCACCGCATTTGCCATGGTCATACCATCTGCGCATGGTGTCGTAGCTCCAGTAATCGAAGATGGTGGTCCTGTTGTTGTCGCCGGCGAAGCCCTCGTTGTCGCGGGCCGATTCGCCGAGCTCCTGACCGTAGTATATCATGAAAGGTCCGGAGGAGATCATTGAGCTGACCACAAGATCCGGCACCACTCTCGAAGGGTCGCCTCCGAATTCCGGACCGCCGAATCTTACTTCATCGTGATTTTCGAGGAAGTTGAGCATCCTCGGTCCTATACCGTCTACGGTCTGCCAGGCGTAGGTGAGCTGGGCTGCGCTGAATCCGTGCCGTTCTATCCCAACAAGCTTATCGTAGAGATTTACCTTGTCGTATAGATAGTCGAAGCCGCCGTAGTCCAGGAAAGGTCTGTACTGTCCCACATCGTATATCTCTCCGATGAAGATCGCCTCCGGATACCTCTGCTTGACCTCTGCGATCACCCAGTGCCAAAACGGCAGCGGCACCATAAATACCATGTCGCAGCGGAATCCGTCGACCCCTTTGGAGAGCCAGAAGCGCAATATGTCGAGCATCTTCAGCCATGTGTCGGGGACAGGCTGGAAATGGTCGCTGTGGTCTCCGTAGTCGTGGCCGTAATTCAGTTTGACGGTCTCGTACCAGTCATATTGGCTGCAGAAGGCCGTAAAGCAGTCGTTGCCCGTGGCTTTGGCAGGAAATTCTATATAGGGGCGGTCACCCTGTGAGAATATATCGAAATCAGGGAAAAACTGCTGATTGGTGATATAGTAGTAATTATTGGAGGGGAGGAAAAACATTGAGGTGTCGTCGGAGGCTCCGAAGTCCTTTACTCCGGCCGGCGCGGCATCTGAGTGATAGCGGCGTGCAGTATGATTGGGGACAAAGTCTATGATTACCTTCATGCCGGCTTCGTGGATGCGTTTTGCGCAGGCTTCAAACTCCTTCATGCGCTCCTCTACATTTTCCGCCAGTTCGGGTGCGACATCGTAGTAGTCGCTGATGGCGTAAGGTGAGCCGGCCTCCCCCTTTACCACATTCGGATTGTCCTTCTCAATGCCGAAGGAGGTGAAGTCAGACTTTGTGGCGTGTTCAATTACTCCGGTAAGCCAGATGGTGTTGACACCGAGTGATTTGATGGAGTTCAGCAATCGGGGCGTGAAGTCGTTGAGATGACCACTGCCGTTGCGGGCAAGATCCCCCCATGCTGTCGGATTCTCTACCGAGTTGGTGAGTATACGAGGAAAAACCTGATATATTACAGGGCGTTCTTTACAGAGTGTTTTCTTTTCAGGCTCTTTAGCGTGCATATCTGTCGCAGTTGCTGAGGATTGGTTGGTAAATCGTGCTGTCATGATGCTGATGGTATGCTGGAGAGTCAATTGTCTTAGTATCTATTGTCTTAGGGTCTTATCATAGGGTCAATTATCTTTTAGCGCTTTCTCGAGCGTCCTGCAAGCGGCATCGTAACCGATGTCCACCCCTTTGCGGAGCATCTTGAGGTCGAATGTGCCGAGTGAGGGGGTGTCGTCAGGCTGTATCACATGGTCACACAGCTGCAGGTCCTGAAGAGTATTGGCCTTCGACATGAGATTGTATGTGCGCAGCATAATGTCGATGATGGATGGCTTATATGCGTAATCGCGGCGTATCGGGGAGCAGTTGAGTCCGTATAGCACATTGCAGTATTTGCGGATGGCCCAAGCCGGCAGATTGCGCAACACACCCCCGTCCACGTAGTGCACACCGTTGATTCTCTGAGGATTGAAAATGATGGGAATGCTGCATGACGCTACTACCCGTGGTGCAATTTCCCCTTTGGCCCAACCCACGGAATTTCCTTTGTCGAGGTCTGTGGCGCATACGATGACCGGGATTTTTAAGTCTTCGAGATTTTTGACCGGCAGCCACTCTTCGAGGCGCTTCCGGAAAGGATTGAGATTCATGAATCCTGATTTGGGCACCACCCACTTTGTAAAGTCGCTGAATCTGGAATACTCCTCGAAGCAGTCTATCATCTCGAGGGGAGTGAGTCCCGCTCCGTAGAGCGTGGCGGCGATGGCTCCCGCGGAGACTCCGGCAAGTATGTCGGGCTTGATGCCAAACTTCTCAAATGCCATGAGTGCGCCGATATGTGTGAATCCCTTTGAGCCGCCTCCGCTGAAGGCGAGTCCTATGCGCTTTTGGTCAGCGAGTCCAAATCTCTCGAGCAGTCCGCCGATGATTTTAGGTATGGCAGTCTTTTTCTGCTTTTTTCCATCGCGTTGCGCGACTGTATGTGAAGTTTTATTCGTCATTTACATCCTCCTGCATTACGTAGCAGTTGCGCAGTAGATTGATAAGCATTACCAGAGCATGGTTGGTCGCTGACTCGATCACCCGGTTTCTGTCCCCCTGGAAGCAGATACATTCGCTGACCACCTGGTCGTTGTATTTCACTGAAATCCAGACAGTGCCTACGGGCTTGTATTTCGTGCCTCCCTCCGGCCCGGCGATGCCTGTAGTGGCGATGGCGCAGTCGGTGTGCATCAGTTTTGCGGCTCCTATGGCCATGGCTTCGGCCACCGGACGGCTGACAGCGCCGTAGCGGTCTATGTCACGACGCGGCACCTTGAGCACCTCGGCCTTCACATCGTTGGAATAGCTCACCACACTGCCGAGAAAGTATGCGCTCGATCCCGGCACCTGCACTATTCTGTGGGCGATATTTCCTCCCGTACAGCTTTCCGCGCATGAGACCGTCAGTTCGCGCTCGGTCAGCAGTTCGCCGAGCACTTGTCCCAGCGACTTGTCCTCCATGCTGACCACATCTTCGGTGAAGATGGACTGCAGCGACTGCTGCAGCTTGTTCATCTGGAAGCGGAGCAGCTCCACCCCGGAATTGATGCCGGTGAGAGTGATGCGTGTCACCAGATTGTCATTGTCAAGGGTTATTTTGACAAACTCCGGAAGCAGACTCTCGAAATGGCGCATGATCTTCTTAAGCTCCTGACGCGTATAGCCGTAGATGACTACATGGCGTGTCTCCGTATGTTCTGATTTCATCAGGGTGTCGGTCGCTTTACCGTTGGGTCGTGTGGTATCCATTTATGTCTTTATGGGGGATGACTTTATGGGGGATTGTCGGATAGTGGCTTTTCAATGCTTGTTGTGCTTGATTTGCTTGTTATATTCAGATGGTGACTCTCGCAAACGGCGGCAGTGAGAGATCGCAGTATTGCCTGTCGTGGTATTTGAACGCTCCGGCGATGGCCACCATCGCGGCATTGTCGGTGGTAAATTCTCGTTTGGGTATCCAGGGAGTGATGCCCCTGTCGCGGGCGAACTTCTCTATCGCACTTCTTACACCGCTATTGGCCGATACTCCTCCTCCGATAGCCAGATGCTTGGGCCGGTAGATCTTTACGGCATCGGCAAGTTTGGCGAGCAGTATATCGATAATGGTCTTCTGCAGTGAGGCGGCGAGGTCAGCCTTGCGTTCCTCCACAAATTGCGGATTGATCTTGAGATTGTCGCGCAGAGTGTACAGGAAGGATGTTTTCAGTCCTGAGAATGAATAGTCGAGTCCGGGTATGTGAGGCTTGGCGAATTTGAAAGCTTCAGGATCACCCTCCGCGGCCAGACGGTCTATGTGCGGACCTCCGGGATAGGGGAGTCCCATCACTTTGGCGCATTTGTCAAATGCTTCGCCGGCGGCGTCGTCGATAGTTTTGCCCGCTATCTCCATCTCCGAAGGGGAGTGGACCATTATAATCTGTGAATTGCCTCCGGAGACAAGCAGGCACATATAAGGAAATTCGGGCACCTCATCTTCCGGGGACTTGCGTATGAAATGTGACAGCACATGAGCCTGCAGATGGTTGACCTCTACAATAGGTATGTCAAGACCGAGTGCAAGCCCTTTGGCGAAGGAGGTGCCTACAAGCAGAGAGCCGAGCAGTCCCGGTCCGCGGGTGAAGGCTATCGCCGAGAGGTCGGCGCGTTCTATTCCGGCGCGCCTGATAGCCTCGCTGACCACCGGCAAGATGTTTTGCTGGTGGGCACGGGAGGCCAGCTCGGGCACTACGCCGCCGTATGCTTCGTGTACCGCCTGGCTCGCTATGACATTGCTCAGCAGTATGCCATCGCGTATCACAGCAGCGGATGTGTCATCGCATGAAGATTCTATTCCAAGTATGGTTTCGCTCATCGTAGTACGCCCCGTAAGTGGTTTGAGGCGGAAAATCAATGGCAAAAATAACTAAAAATGATTAACTTTGCAATCATGAAAAAGAGGAAAACGGCAAAAAACATTTACAGAGTGCTCAGAAGCGTCCTTTTTAGCGCTGTGGGACTTGTCGTTGCCCTCTATCTCGTTCTATATATAGCTTTGTCGCTTCCGGGTGTGCAGAATCGTCTGCGAGCCGTGGGAGAGGAGCAGCTCGGACTGCTCCTCGGCTCCAAAGTGAAGGTCGGTACTCTGTCGGTCAATCCTTTCAATGAAGTCGTGGTGAAGGATGTGGCCGTATATACTCCGCAAGCCGAGGGGGGAGAGAAATGTATCAGCATCGGCTCGCTCGGCGCCGGTGTCTCGCTTTGGCAGCTCATATTTCATCAGCAGATAGTCATCACTTATGCCGAACTCCTTGACTTCGACGGAAGGGTGTGGCAGTCAGCCGAGGACGGACCGCTGAATATTCAGTTTATTATCGATGCGTTTGCACCTAAGGATAAGAAAAAGCCCCCCACGCCATTTCGTCTCGATATACGGAATGTGGTGATACGGCGGTCTCAAATCTCTTTCGACCGCCGCTATATCCCTTTGAGGAGCGATGCCGGAGAGCGCATTGATTTCAATCATCTCAAGATTGTATCCCTGGCTGCGGATGTGGAGCTCCCGGTAGTAAGCCGCGACACAGTGGCAGTGGATTTGAGGCGTCTCAGCTTCGCCACTCCGCAAGGGCTCGATCTTAGGCATCTGGCGTTTCAGCTGAAAATGGAGCCTCACGGGCTGTCGGTAAAGGATTTTGAACTGAAGACCACGGGCTCGCGCTTGGGGCTTGCCGATCTTCAGATTAAATATCCCTCCATATCGCGTATCAAAGAGGCATTTCGCGACGGCGATCCGCTGCAGGTCCGATTGCTTGACTCTTATGTCACTCCGTCGGATTTCAAGAGTTTCCTCCCGATGCTCGCAAGTTTCAGTCAGCCGCTTGATCTGCGCTTGAGCGCCTCGGTGGAATCATCCCGTATCGCATTGGCGAGCCTACTGTTGCAGGACAGAATCTCCGGGCTTGATATAGAGTGTGACGATCTGGATTTCAGTGTGCCCGTATCCGGCGGTAATGCCGGGGCGGCTCTCTTTGATGCCGCTTCTATACGTCGCGGCCGGTTGTCGCTCGGATCTTTGAATATACGTGTGCCGCGCGAGGTGCTGTCGCGTACCCGCGCTGCGATGATGTCGCTTCCCGGCAATGGCGGAAAAGGGATGCTTGCGACAATTCCTGATGCTGTAGGATATGTGGAGCTTAAGGCTTCCGGGGATGTGGATATGCAGACTTCGGCGGCAGACTTTGATATAGAAGCCGATACCGGGGTAGGAGAGGTGACAGCCGGGTTGACAATTTCAGGCACGCCCGCGTCATCGAAGTCTTCCGCCATGTTCGGAGGGCTGTGTGATTTGACGCTCTCACTCGATGTGGATCGGCTGATGCCGGCTTCGCTGATGTCTGCATCACCGGTGGATGATGTCACCTTCGGGGCGAATGTAGAGATGTCGCTGGATATCGACAGGCTCAGACGTGCGGGTGCGATGTTAAGAGGAAAGTCGCTCCCGTTGGCGGAGAAACTCAGTTCGCTCATTAGTGTGATCCCCTCCGCAGATGTGGCGCTTAATATAGATCATATTCTCTTCAAGGGTGAGAGTCTGGAGGGCGTGACACTTGATTTGACTAAAGAGAGAGGAGATATAGACCTCGCCATACATTCCTCGTCGGCGCCTCTGGATATGGATGTGGAGGTGAGTGGAATCCTGACGGCTGACAATGTGAGCGCGGATCTCTCGGCAGCTGTGCGCAGGCTCTCGCTGCCACTCTTCAGTGATGCTCCGCAATTGCAGGAGGCTTCTCTGGCAGGTAATGTCGACCTGAATATAGCCGGTAGGGATATGACGGATCTCGGAGGCAGTCTTGCATTGTCGGATGTGAGATTTGACCAGCCGGAGGCCGACCGCCATATAGACCTCGCCAGGCTCAGTATCATCAGCGGTGTGACTTACAGAAACGCCCCGGGCGTATCGAATATATCCCCCATACGTGTGACCACTGTCGAAAGCGACTGTCTGACCGGTGAGATCGTGGGCGACATGGAGCCGCAGAAGATTCCCGGTATGCTCGGTGATATGCTATATGAGTTGGCTCCGCGTACACTGACAGATTTCGCTCCCGGGCTTATTGCCGGCAGGAGAGTGACAGCTTCAGGCCCTGCGGCTTCGTCAGGCGGCGCGGCCGGTTCGCTTTCGTTTGACTTCTCGATATTCCGTAATTTCCCGTGGAACAGTCTCGGCAAATTACCCGTGACGCCTCTGTATACGATTAAGATAAGTGGTCGACTGGACGGTTCGGAACATAGTCTGCGGGCCGGCGTGGACGCTCCGTATCTGCAGCAGGGTCGTGACAAACTGATACGCGACACACGTCTGGACTTGAGTTTGTCAGCCGGCAAAGGTTGGGTGGGTGTGTACAGTTCGATCCCTACTAAAAAAGGTGTCCTTGACCTTGACGCGAGTATCACAGCCCGTGACGATGCCGCTGACATCAATCTGATGTTCAATCAGGTGAAGAAGGGGGCGTTTTATGGTGCTGTCTCCATGCGCGCTTTATATGAAAATTCGCTGACCCACAACGGATATAAAGCTGTCTTGAATTTCCTCCCCTCCTCAATCTTCCTTAACGGCGCGGAATGGGAGGTGGATCCCTCTACGGTGGAATATTCAGACAAGCGCGTGAGTGTGGATGGCTTCTCCATAGCTCACGGCGGTCAGCATCTGACAGTCCACGGGATTGCCTCGGATAACCCTGAGGATGCAGTGGTGGCGGATCTGTCAGCGATCAATCTCGACTATATCTTCGACACGTTAAATATCAATTATGTCACTTTCGGCGGAGAAGCCACCGGTGAGGCGGTGGCCGCGGGAGTGTTCTCCGGTGACCCGGATATCCGTACGCGTGGACTTGTAGTCAAAAATCTCTCCTACAACGGCTGTGTGCTCGGCGATGGCGACATGAAAGGCGATTTCGATATTCGCACTAAAAGGATAGGTATAGGAGCGGAGATAAGAGAGCAGGGACGTCATGTTGGCACTGTGGACGGAGGTATATGGATAGGCAGGGACTCGCTTTCCTTTAATTTCGATGCCGACAAACTGAGAGTTGGATTCTTGCAGACTTTCATGCAGGCATTTTCATCCAAGGTGGATGGACGCGCCTCCGGACAGGGTACGCTCTACGGTACTTTTCATGATATCGACATGACCGGTCGCTTCTATGCCGATACTATAAGTGTAAAAGTGGATTATACCAATGTCGTCTATTCGGGTAAGGACTCTGTGAGACTGGAACCGGGCCGGGTGATTATCCCGGAGTTTACGGTGCATGACAGTTATGGCAATTCCGGCAAGCTCAGCGGCGAGCTGCGTCACCGTTATTTTCATGACCCCTCCTTCGCATTCCAGATCAAGGATGTGGACAAGATGCTTGTCTATAATACCAACGCGCAGATGAATCCTGTATGGTACGGACGTATATTCGGCAGCGGCAATGGTATGATACTCGGCACCCCCGACAAGGTGGAGATAATCGCTGATATGACTACGGAGCGCAACTCGGATTTCACCTTCGTGCTTGACGACTCTATGGAGGCGGCGGAGTATTCCTTCCTGACCTTCACGGATAAGCGTAAGGAGATGCTGGATGCAATGGTCAGCGAGCAACTCGGCGAGGAAGATGAGATAGTAAAGGCGTTTCATAAGAAAGTGGAGCAGGATCTGATCAATGAATCATCGGAGTTTGCCATGGACATACGCGCCACTGTGACGCCTGACATCCGTCTGACTATGGTGATGGATCCGGCAAGCGGTGACAGAATAGTGGCGCGAGGTAGCGGGCCGATGAACATCACATACTCTTCGCGCAGCGATGAGATGAAGATGTTTGGCAAATACACTCTCGAAGAGGGTAAATATAATTTCACGCTACAGGATATAATCCTCAAGGATTTTATTATCAAGTCAGGCAGCTCGGTATCGTTCAACGGCGACCCGATGGCGGCTACGCTTGACATACGCGCCGCCTATCGGGTCAATACCAATCTTACGGACCTCGACAAGAGTTTTGCCACCGACCGCGATCTCAACCGCTCGAATGTGCCTGTGGACGCGATGCTCCTCGTAAAGGGTGACATGACCAGTCCGGACATATCCTTCGACATAGAATTGCCGACACTCAATCCAGAAATCACTCAGAAGGTGAGAAGCATCATCTCTTCTGAAGACGGTATGAGTAGACAAATCATATACCTGCTTGCTCTCAACCGCTTTTACACTCCGGAGTATACCGGCAACAGCGGCAGCGGTGGCGAATGGGCGTCCGTGGCCTCTTCCACTTTATCTTCACAGCTGCAGAATGTGTTGGGTCAGTTGACGGATAAATTCACACTCGCGCCTTCGCTGCGAAGCGACAAGGGCGATTTCTCCGACCTGGAGGTAGATGTGGCGATGAGTTCGAGGTTGTTTAACAACCGGCTGCTCATCAACGGTAATTTTGGCTATCGTGACCGCGCCACCTCCTCCACGACTTTTGTCGGTGACTTCGATGTGGAATATCTGCTGACGCCGGGAGGAAATCTTCGTCTCAAAGCGTATAATCACTTCAACGACCAGAATTATTATCTGAAGAGTGCCCTTACCACGCAAGGTGTGGGGATCATCTTCCGCCGTGACTTCGACGACCTCCTGCGCTCTAAGAAAAAGTCTCTCCCCGCCGACTCGGTAAAAGCACGCCCTAAGAGCGCGAAATGACCTGAGAGCGCGATCTTACAGATGCGGCAATCCGCTTTCTGCATATTATGTGCAGCAATATTGTTATACCTTTGCTGCCATTAAAGAACTTACTTATGAGCCATCATCATTCCTGCTGCTGTCACGATCATTGTGATTCTTTCGGTCACTCACACGGTGCTCACTCCACTCTTGAGGGGATGCGCCCGGAGGAGCGTTTCATATCCGCTTATTGGCGTGAACTCTTCTCGATTATTTTTCTGATATCAGGCGTCATCATGGCGCACTATGGATTGTTGCGTCATGTATCCTCCTCCATGGGAAGCACCTTTGATTGGTTTGCCCTGATGTGGTATCTTATAGCAGTTGCCCCCGTGAGCATAGATGTCATAGTCGGAGCAGTCCGGCTGTGGCGACATCTCGCCTTTATGAACGAGTTTACACTTATGCTCCTGGCCGCTGTCGGCGCCTTCATACTCGGTGAATATCCTGAAGGTGTGGCCGTCCTGCTCTTCTATTCCATAGGTGAGAAGATGGAGGATGCGGCGGGTGAGAAGGCACGTGACAGGATGCGCTCGCTCCTTGGCCGTCTCCCGTCGAAGGCAGCGGTACTTCAACCCGATGGTTCGCTTAAGGAGATGTCACCGTCCGATGTGGCTGTCGGAAGTGTCATAGTCGTAAAACCGGGCGACAGGGTGCCTATTGACGGCGTGTTGCAGTCTGCGACCTCCTTCGACACTTCTGCCATCACCGGAGAGTCCGTGCCTCGCGAATATGTCGCCGGCGAGGAGGTGCTCTCCGGCATGATACCTGTGGACCGCGAGGTGACTCTCAAGACTGTGCGTCCTTTCGCAGACTCCTCGATGAGCCGCATCATGACAATGATCGAGTCCGCGGCTGCGAAAAAATCCCCTGCTGAGACGATGCTTCGGCGTATCACCCGCTGGTATACTCCGCTCGTGATGGCGGCCGCGACGTTGCTCTTCTGCGTCCCATGGATCATATGCGCTGCTGGAGACACAGCATTTGAGTGGCAGGTATGGTTCAACCGCTCCCTTGTGTTTCTTGTATGCTCATGCCCCTGTGCTTTGGTGGTAGGCATCCCTCTGAGCTATTTCGCCGCGATAGGAGGCGCTTCCCGTATGGGGGTCCTCTTCAAGGGGTCGCGGTATATCGACTCCATGCGTAGACCCGATGCCGTCCTTTTCGACAAGACAGGTACTCTGACCACAGGGGAATTTCATGTTGCCGCCGTAGAGGCTGCTATATCGCAGTCCGCCGGAGATGCCATGGTGATATCGCTCGCGGCAGCTCTCGACCGTGAGTCCTCGCATCCGTTGGCTAAGGCGATTGTCGCCTATGCATCTGACAAGGGTATCACTATCCCCGAAGCTGTAGATGTAGTCACAGTCAATCATGGTGTCACCGGTAAAGTCGGCGGCAAGGATGTCGCTGTAGGTTCTGCAAAACTCCTTCAGTCCAAGGATATAAATCTCCCGGAAAGCTCTTCGCCTCTGACCCGAATCTGCGTGGCCTCGGGTCATGAGTATATCGGAAGTGTCTATCTTGAAGACACGCTCAAGCCCGAGAGTCGTGATGCTGTAAGGTGGTTGCATCGTCTGGGAGTGAAATATGTCGGTGTGCTTTCCGGTGACAACGCCGCCGCAGTGGAACGGGCGGCAACGGCAGTAGGGGCCGACGGTTACGAGGCGGCTCTGCTTCCGGCTGACAAGCAAGTATATGTGCAGAGGATACATGATGAGGGGAAAGATGTGGTATTTGTCGGTGACGGTATCAACGACGCTCCGGCGATGGCTGCGGCTGATGTCGGTGTGTCGATGGGACTTCGCGGCACAGGGATAGCCATGGAGACATCCGATATGGTGATAGCCTCCGACAATCTGTGCAGACTTGCCTCCTCCATCCGACTCTCGCGAAGAGTGCGTCAGACCGTCATCCTGACAGTAGTCTTTGCCTTCGGCGTGAAAATCGCCGTGATGATACTCGGCGCCTTCGGCATAGCGACCTTGTGGGCCGCGGTATTTGCCGATACCGGAGTGACCATCCTGACAGTAATATTAGTGCTGCTGTCCCTCCGCACCCGCAATCACGGTAGCGACCATGGTGAGAGAGGTGAAAAACGGAAGCAAAAAAATCAGAATTAGCGGTAGAAATATTTGGTGGAGACGTAAAAAAGCATTAACTTTGCGAAAGATTTTGGGGCTCCTCCTTGAAAGTCGCTGAAAAAGATGCGTTTGGCGATGATATGAGCACTGGTATGGCGGCCCGGAATCAAAGAAAACGAGATTTTCAAATATCAAGAATCAAACAGCCATGTCAAAAGTTTGTCAGATCACAGGCAAGAAGACACAGGTGGGCAACAATGTGTCTCACTCGAAAAGACGCACAAAGCGTAAATTTGA
>CAYSJG010000034.1:0-6087 GCA_964431295.1 uncultured Sangeribacter sp.
AGTTTTCTTGTAGTTATCATGATGTAAGATTATTAAGTAGTCGGTTAACGCTGAAATATAGATTTTGTATTTTCAAATTTACAGTGGATAAGCATTGTGATTATAAATCAAAAGTGGCATATAGATTCGCCGACAGATCGCAGAAGAAACATTTGTTGAGCAGTAATTCACCCTGACCTGTAAGATACTTCAACGCTTCAGACGCCTGCATGGAAGCGATAGCTGACGCTACGGGCCCCATGACACCCTCAGCTTCACACGGCAAGACGCTCCCATCATCACCGGCGTCAGGAAAGAGATGGCTCATCCCTTTGCTGCCATCCGCGACGGTCACCACCTGTCCTCTCCACCCGGCCACACCTCCAATGCAACAAGGGACATCCTTCTCACGGCACACCTCCTCTATCATAGCCTTGGCGGCATGATTGTCTGTAGCTTCGACTACGAAATCCGCACGTGATATCATATCGCCGGCATTATCATAAGTGAGCATCTCCGGATACACTTCCACATCGACCTCGGAATTAAGGGCATGAATACGGTCCGCCAGAAGGGAAGCCTTCAATTTACCGGCATCCTCTTCGCGATAGAAGAGTTGTCGCTGGAGATTGGATATGCAGACAGTGTCGAAATCAATGAGAATCAAGCGGCCTACCCCCGCTGCTGCAAGAAGCATTGCCGTCTGGCCGCCAAGCGCGCCGCAACCGGCCACAAGAACTACCGCTTCGGCAAGCCGGCTCTGTCCTGCTGTCCCGACCACCTTAATATTTCTTAAATATCTATCCACAAATGCAAAGATAATAAAATATCCTAATATTCCGACAGATGCTCTACATATACAAAAAATAGACCCCATCCCACGTGTATACTATATTTGTGGGATGGGGTCAGTATGTAATCTAGAGACTACTATTATCCGCAATGCCAGTGCTTGCGCACAGTCTTCAGCATCTCCTTGGGCGATGCTTCCAACTTGCGGCGGAGCTCCTTATCGTCAAATTTACGCAGAGTGGCTATGATACCGTCTATAAGCTGGGGGGAGAACACGTCATATTTCTCGAAGTCAGCACGGTTTTTGGCGAGCGCGTCAGCTGATGCGACACAGCTGTCGGGCAGCGACTCGAGAGATTCGAGCTTCTCACGGTTTTTGTCATCGTGGATATTGACGCTCACATACATCTCTTCTGCACGCTTGAGGGCATCCGGAGTCTCAAACCCGGTACGTGCTGCGGCCGCCATGCCGGCGATGAGCTGATATACGTCGGCCGAGCAGTCTCCGGAACGAAGTTCTGCAGTCTGACGCTGAGGCGCCTCATTGACGTCATCAGCCTCCAGAGGATTGGCCTGCGAGCACATGTCGAGCTCTCCGGTCCATCCCAGCGGCACACGCACGAGCACAGAGCGGTTACGGTCGCCCCAGCAAATTGATGTGGGCGCCTCCTGATGCGGAACAAGGCGGAAATACGATGTGGGGACCTTATTTCCGAACGCAGTGATGGCGGCGGCATGGTCAAGGATACCGGCGATGGCTTTCTTTGCCACATCGGAGAGCTTGCCGTTTTCTGTCATCATGTTTTGGTCACCCTTCATGATCTTGAAGTGTATGTGCAGTCCGCTGCCTGCCTTACCTGCGGTAATCTTCGGCGCGAATGTAACATCGAGGTCATACTTGGAGGCGAGAGTGCGGATGATCCACTTGGCAATCATCAGATTGTCAGCAGCCTGCACTGCGGGAATCGGGAGAAATTCGATCTCGTTCTGCTCGTAGATCTTACCATCGAGGGTGAAATTACCCACCTCGTTGTGACCGTACTTGATTTGTCCGCCTGCCTGAGCTATGAGTTCCATGCATTCGGTGCGGAAGGCGCTGAATTTAGAGAAGGGAGCGCTCTCATGATAGCCTTTCTGATCGGATGCGTGATAAAGGCCCGGATCATCGGCGATGACATAGTATTCGAGCTCACCCATGGCGTAGAACTCCATGCCGGTGACCTGCCTGAAGCTGTCGCAGGCCTTACGCAGCGTATATTCCGGCGACATGTGGAGCGGGTGGCCCTCTTTGTCAAAGAAGGAGGCCAGCATTGTCAGAGTCGGAAGCTCTGCAAACGGGTCGAGAAACGCTGTGGAGAAGCGGGGGATGACATAGAGGTCGCTGTTGCCGGCCTCGATAGTCGGGAAGAGGGAGCTGCCGTCGACGCGCTCGCCAAACGTCAGTATGGAGTCGAGGTATTCCTCCGAATTGATTACGAAGTTGAGAGTCTTGAGACGATTGTCAGCAGCCGGATACATGAAGTTGATCATACGGATGCCGTTTTCCTTGACATATCTGATAATATCAGACTTGCGGAAAGTCTCGGGAGTCTTCTGCAGATACTGCACCACCTTGTTGGGGTTCATGCAGATCTGGCGTGCATTTTTGTCCATAACAAATTTTTCAGGTCTAGATTATAAGGTATTAGTAGATTCTACAAAATGCAGAAGTCAGCGGTAAATATCGCGCAAGGCTGTCAGTACCGCCGATGTGCGGCAAAGATAGGTAAAAACTCTTACATTTGCAACACCTGAAGCGCCCTTTCAGTCATGGCGCTCCTTGCGGCTTGCATCAATACGCAGAAGTATGAAGATAAGTATGGTGAATCCCCATAGCGACGACCCTCCGTAGCTGAAGAAGGGGAGAGGGATCCCGATGACAGGACATAGTCCGAGCACCATGCCGATGTTGATGCCGAGATGGAAGATAAGATAGCTGACCACACAATATGCGTAGACACGTCCGAAGGGGGTACGTTGCCTCTCCGCTATATGTATGATCCGCAGTATGAAGGCGAGAAACAGCAGGAGGACCGCCGTGGCGCCAATGAATCCCTGCTCCTCACCGATGGTACAGAAGATGAAGTCGGTATGTTGCTCGGGGACATATTTGAGTTTTGTCTGAGTGCCGTTGAGAAACCCTTTGCCGGCAGCGCCGCCTGAGCCGATGGCAATCTTGGACTGATTGACATTATACCCGACTCCGCGAAGATCGTCCACGATACCGAGTGCCACCTTGATTCGCTGCTGCTGATGGGGCTGCAGCACATTATTGAAAGCGAAATTTACCGAGAACAGGAAAAGTATGCTCACTCCTGTGAAACATATCGTCACGAGAAATTTCTCTATCCTGTGGTGAAACATCGCTATGGCTGTGTATATGAGCGAGAGCAGAATTATTGTCAGGAAGAACACCAGCCCGTTGATGATTATCCCGAAGAATGCCAGCACTCCGACTATCAGCCCGGAGGCCGCACATCCTATAATGACATTACGCGCTATGATGATGTCACGACAATAGAAGAGCAGCATACAGCACATTATCAAGGTGATGATCAGAAGGACGGTAAATTCGCCGAGAGGTATACCGAGCGCAAGCGGTGTGGCAAACTTCACGGCCACCACAAAATAGAGTACAGCACAGAAGATGGAGAACAGTACAAGTCCGCTCATACCTTCGCGATAGAGGACAAATACAAGTGAGAAATATACGAGCGCACTGCCGGTCTCTTTCTGCAGCAGTATAAGGATAATCGGCAGAAAGATTATCATCAGCGCCCGATAATAGTTTGTTATCTTGGCATTTAGAGAGAAATTATATCCGCTGAAAAGTTTGCCGAGAGCCAACGCTGTGGCAAATTTACCGAACTCCGCCGGCTGCAGACTCACCGGACCAAGCACTATCCACGAGCGTGACCCCTTGATATCCGGCGCGATAAAGATAGTCGCCACAAGCAGCAGTATCACAACGCCGTAGATAGGGTAAGCGTATGCCTCGTAGAGCCTGTAGTCGAGCAGCAACAGCGAACATCCGATGATCAATCCGAGACCTATCCATGTGAATTGCTTTCCTGAGAATTCTGAAAATGAGAACATGGAGGCATGGTCGAAATCGTAGCTCGCCGCATATATGCTGATGGCTCCCGCCGTCACAAGCAGGATATACATCACAATGGCTATCCAGTCGAGCGACCGGAACACCGAGACATTCGCATTAGTGTTTCTTGACTCCACTGCTTGAAATTGTATTTGAATTCAACATTCTTTCCTCTATCCCCTTTCTGCCGGGGCTGATTTCACCATTGAGATATTTCTCCATGATCAGACTTCCGATAGGCACACCGTAAGCAGCTCCGAAGCCGGCGTTTTCCACATATACCGCCACTGCGATCTTCGGCTTATGGTAAGGGGCAAACCCGATGAATGCCGAATGGTCACGACCGTGAGGATTCTGCGCCGTGCCAGTCTTGCCACATACCTCTATCCCCGGCAAATTGGCTCCGCGACATGTGCCGCCGAGCACTGCCATGCGCATACCTTCAGCGATAGTATTGTAATGCTCCCGTCTGATGGAGGGATGATGCTTCTCCTTGTATTTCTTATCTATAGTACTGTCCGAGATGGCCTTTACCACATGCGGTATTCTATACCAGCCTCTGTTGGCGATAGTGGCGCAGAGATTGGCTATCTGCAGAGGAGTGGCGAGTACCTCACCCTGTCCTATGGACACTGATATAATGGAATTGGCTCGCCAGTTGGCGCCCCGGAAGCTCTTGCTGTAATACTCCGAATTGGGAATGAATCCGCGACTCTCTCCCGGCAGGTCCACACCGAGTTTATAGCCATAACCCATCTCAACGATATATTTCTTCCATCTCTCAAACTGCTGCGATGGTTTGGTGCCCCGCTTGTCGATCATATTTTTAAATCCCCAGCAGAAGTAAGCGTTGCAGGAGGTCTGGAGCGCCGGCTTGAGCGATATGGGCGACGCATGTCCGTGACATCCGACTTTCAGACCATTGACATAGCCGTGATAGCATGGATACATCGTTGATGTCGTGACAACCCCTTCCTGTAGAAAAATCAGTCCCTGCGTCGGCTTGAAGGTAGAGCCCGGGGGATACGCTCCCTGGATGGCACGGTCATACAATGGCTTGTAATGATCCATCACGAGTCTGGAGTAATTTTTGCCTCTCTCCTTGCCTACAAGCAGAGATGGATCATAGCCCGGCGAGCTGACAAGACAAAGTATCTCGCCGGTCTCCGGCTCGATGGCCACAATCGCGCCGATTTTGCCCTGCATGAGTCTTTCGCCGTATTCCTGGAGCTCAAGGTCGATGGAAAGTGTAAGATTTCGCCCTGACAGCGGCGCCACATCGTGTCGTCCCTCCTCATATTTACCTTTTATGCGTCCATGGGCATCCTTCATCAGTATCTCCACACCTTTGCGGCCACGCAGAGCCTCCTCGTAACTCTTCTCTACACCGAGGTCGCCGGTGTAGTCGCCGGCGCGATAATATTCATCTCTGGCAACATCCTCCGCCGAGACTTCGCGTATATTGCCGAGGATATTGGCAGACCCGGCGGTATTATACTGACGCACGGTTCGCTTCTGGATAAAAAAGCCCGGAAAAAGATTGAGTTTCTCCTGCAGACGACCGAAATCCTCCTGAGAGAGGTGGGATATCAATTTTTGAGGCGTATAGGCAGAATACCCCGGATTACGGCGTGGATCACGCATCTCCTCCCATTTTGCACGCAATTCTTCACGGGTGATGCCAAGCACTTCGCATAGAGCCGCCGAATCGACATCCTTCCCCACATCCTTGGGTATCAGCATCACATCGTAGGCCGGCTGATTAAACACTACAAGCTCCCCGTTGCGGTCATATATAAGCCCTCGCGCAGGGTATATCACCCTCCGCAGAAAGGCATTCGAGATCGCCGAGTCCTTGTATTTGTCATCGCCTATCTGAAGCTGAAACAGACGGATGCAGTAGATTATCACCAGCAAGGTCACAAAACCGCCGATGACAAATCTGCGTTTGCTGAGATTATAATCCTTTCTCACCTCTTTCGCTCCTTTACTTTACTGAATGGCTGTATTCTTCAGGTCTCACCGATGAATATATCTCATGTGAATATTATTCATGACCGCCCCCTCGCTGCAAAAGACTTGCCAACGCAAGTGTAATCACGAAGGTAAACGCCGTACTCGATACTGCCATTATCACAATATCCTTGATGTCTGAGAAACTGAAATATTCTATACTGACC